>VFHG01000275.1 GCA_009392075.1 SAR202 cluster bacterium | reverse complement strand
TGGGTCGATTATAGGCCATCCCTGCTCTCCCTTCATGCGGCACTGGTCTGGCCGGACCCGTTGGGGTCTCCCAGGAGTCCACGGGTTCTTCGCCGGGACCGACTGGGAGAACTTCCGACACATCCGCCCCGGCGACTCTATAAACGCCATCGAAAGAGTGCTGGACGTCCAAGAGAAGGAAAGTGAATACTCGGGCAAGCTGGTGATCCAGTTTGTGGAGACCATCTACACGAATCAGCGCGACGAAATGATATCCAGGGTAGTGGGTTGGTGCACCCGCCACCAGCGCCGTGCCTCGCGGGAGCAAGGCAAGTATTCAGATGTCCCCAAGCGCCACGAATACACCGCTGAAGAATTGGAAGAGATCGACCAATTGGTCCTCAGCGAAAAGGCCAGGGGCGGCAACACCCGTTATTACGAAGACACCCATATCGGTGACGAGATAGACACTGTGCTCCGCGGACCTTTGTCTCTGCAGGACATGACCGCGTTCCTAGTCGGCACCGGCCGGTCCAGCGCCCACGGAGTGCTGCTACGCGAGGCCCTGCGCCATCCCGACCACTTCTTCCGGAACCCCGAGGCCGGTGGCGGTCTTGAGTACACCGGGATCGGTCACTTGAGAGATTCGGTAGCCGAAGCGGTGGGAGTGCCTGGTGCCTACGACTACGGGCCCCAGCGGGTGTCTTGGATGGGCACATTGGTCACCAACTGGATGGGTGACGACGCTTTCTTGAAGCGCCTAAGGGTCGAGTGCCGCCGCTTCAACGTTTACGGCGACACCCAATACCTGAAAGGCAAAGTGATTGGCAAGCACATCGACAATGGTTCGCCGTTGGTCGACCTGGAGATCTGGGCGGAGAACCAGCGCGGCCAGGTCACAGCGCCCGGCCAAGCAACCGTGATGTTGCCTTCACGTGACCCCCGTGTGCCATGGTTCACCGACGGCAGCCAACTCCAACTGCGAACGGCCACCCGCAGCCAGGGCATGCCGCCCATTCTCCCGGAATAATCAAGATTTGCGGAACGAAATCCGGACCGTTAAAAAGCGCCAATGAATACGTCTGAAAACACTTTCCCCACTGCGATGGGCGGGCTGAAGGTGCTGGAGATTTCCAGCATGGTCTCCGCCCCGTTCTGCGGCAAGCTGCTGGCCTCTCTGGGAGCCGAGATCATCAAGATTGAGCCGCCTAAGACTGGGGACCCGTCCCGACGGCGCGGGCCCTTCCCCGGAGATGTGCCTCATCCGGAGCGCAGCGGGATGTTCCTCTATCTGAACACCGGGAAGAAGTCCATCACGCTGAACCTGGACGACCGTAAAAGCCGGGAGATCCTCTGGGAATTGACCGGACAAGTAGACGTTTTGGTCCATGACCTTTCTCCGTCCCGCGCCACAGAATTGGGAATCGGCCAAGAAAGACTGGCCGACGGTCGACCCGACCTGATCGCCACCGCAATCACGCCATACGGCAGCACCGGCCCTTACTCCGAGTATGTAGCGAACGACGTCAACATCTTCCATGCCGGAGGAGAGGGCAACCTGCTTCCCAACGGTCTGGCTTTGGACGTTTTCCCTGACCGTGCGCCCCTCGCTGCCGGCAGCATGATGGGCTCTTATCAGGGTGGCCTCTCCGCAGCCGTGGGCCTGTGCGGGGCCATCTATGCCAAATGGGGTGGATCGCCGGGACAATTCGTCGACTGTTCGACACAAGAAGCCGAACTGACCATCGGTTACATGCCGCTGCAACGATTGGAATCTGAGGGTGTAGAAGAAGACCGGTTCTCCCGCTTCTTTCGGGTTGGCGGAGTCATGCCGACCACGGACGGTCATATTGAAGTGCTGACCCTTGAGCCCAGGCAGTGGGAGAACCTAGGCCATTTTCTCGGCGACCCCGATTGGGCTGCTCCTGAGAAATTCCAAGACCCGTTCACCCATGGCGCGGAGATAAATCGCAACCTTAGGGTGTGGACGGCCGACAAGACCAAAGACTGGCTGTATCACGAAGGCCAAGCCGCTGGCGTGCCATTCGCCCCGTTCTACACACCCGGAGAGGTGTTTGAGAGCCCACATCAGCGCGAGCGGGGATTCTTTGTCTCCCTCGACCACCCCGAGGCCGGGACCTTTGACTATGCCGGACCGCCATACCGCATGTCTGAAACTCCGCCGGTACTTGACCGGGCCCCACTTCTAGGGGAGCACAACTCCGAGTTGCTCCAGTCCCTCGGTTACACAGGCGAGGAAATAGTTTCATTGGCCCGCTCGGGGGTGATCTAATGACCGACGCTCTAGGACCGTTGTCCGGTATCCGGGTAGCGGACTTCTCAACGCATGCCGCCGGGCCGTTCGCCGGACTGATGATGGCTGAGATGGGCGCTCAGGTAATCAAGATCGAGAGTTCGGCCCGATTGGATATCACCCGCCGTCCCCACCCGATGTACGGCAAGCCGGCCCCCAGTTTCGAGCAGGTCAATGCCAATAAGATGTCTGCAACCCTGAACCTCAAAGAACCCCGCGCCATCGAGTTGGCGTTGGAACTCGCCAAAGTCTCTGACCTGGTTCTGCAGAGTTTTCGGCCCGGCGTGTTCGACCGTCTGGGCTTCGGCTACGAGGCCCTAAGAAAGGCGAAACCGGACATCATCCTAGTGTCTTTGTCCTCTAACGGCCAGAGTGGGCCGGAGTACAATTACGCTGGCTACGCCCCTTTGTTCGCTGCAATCGGCGGTCTGGGAAACCTCACCGGTTACCCCGATGGGCCGCCGGTGGAGCTTCGCCATGGCATGGACCATACCGGCGGAATGCTACTGGCGTTCACTGCCGTGGCCGCCCTCTGCGCCAAACGAAGGACGGAACTTGGCCAGCACGTCGACGTTTCCGTCAGGGACTTGGGGTCTTCGTTCATCGGCCAGTCACTGCTTGAATTTGCTATGAATGGACGCGAGACCCAACGGCAGGGTAACCGGGACGACTCCAATGCACCGCAAGGCGTTTACAGATGTGCGGGTGAGGACAAGTGGGTCAGCATCTCGGTGGGATCACAGGACGAATGGAAGGCTTTTGTCGAAGTCATGGGCAACCCGGAATGGGCCCAGGGCGATAAGTTCGGCGACGCCTTCCGCCGCTGGAAGCATCATGACGAACTGGACGGGTTTATCTCCAAGTGGACGGCCAAACACACACCGACCGAAGTCACGGAGAAACTGCAGTCTCGCAGAGTCCCCTCGTTTCCGTCGCTTTCTCCCAGCCAGTTGAGAGCCGACCCACATCTGGAAGCAAGGGAAGCATTCCCGACCATAACCCACGCTGAAAAAGGCGAGATGCGTGCTGTGGTGCCGCCGTGGCGTTTCTCGAAAACTCCGTCCAGCATCGACACTTGGACTCCGGACTTGGGCGAGCACAATATGGACGTCTTCCACGGCATCATTGGCCTACCGAAGTCAGAAGTAGAAAGCCTCCAGGAATCCCAGGTGATCTGGTAGCCCCGCCTTTTCAGTCTCCCAGGTAACGCTGCGCCTACGAGATTGATTTCCCTTAGATATTCTCCAGGAAATTAAGCAGGTGGGCGGTGTATTCCTCCGGTTTCTCATACGGAGGCCAGTGGCCGCAATTATTGAGTAGCACCAATCTGGAATCATCGATGTTATTCAACGCGGCGATACCAATCTCAAAGACGCACATGCGGTCATAACGCCCCCAGATGATCAGGCTAGGCGCCTTGATGTTGGGTAGGTCCACGCCATGGTCGTAGGGCACGCTCACCGAGGCCGCGTTGGCCGCCACGTGATCTGGGTGCCCTGTGTAATTCTGATGGATATAGTCGATTAGGTCGTCGGTCACCAGCGTTTGATCGTCGATATGGACCCGCAGGTACCGGTGCACATTCTTACGAGTGGGATCGGCGATCACATCATTGGTGGCCCTGCTGCCCTCTGAAGGGCGATTGCCCATCAGGTAGAGATCTCCTCCGGTCTTGATATGGCATGCGCCGAAGATCAGCTTGTTCACCCGCTCGGGATTCTTCATCGCCACCACCATGGCCGACTGCCCACCCTGGGAGTTGCCGACCAGGTGGGCTTTTTCAATCCCCAATTTGTCCATCAGCGCCAATGCGGTCCGGGCCTGGAGGTTGTGCAGAGGCTCGTTGTAGGTGACGGGGCCGGTCCGCCCAAAGTTAGGCAGGTCCATCACGATGCACCGGTACCGCTGGGCAAGGGCAGGCAATATCTTGTGAAAGGTGATCCAGCCGGTGGTGCCGGGACCGTAGGAGTGGAGCAGAACGATTGGGTCGCCGGACCCAACGTCGTGGTAATGGACATCCATGCCGCCCGCTTTCACGGTTTTACTCGTTCCCTGTTCGCTAAATTCTACGGGGGACGCCATGCCTGACCTCCATTCTCACATCGTTGGCCGGGAGCATTGGTTTCCGGCATCGATACCAGTGTGCTGCCCTTGACCGGAAACCCATTGCGCCATATCGTTAACCCATTCCGGCAAATTACATCGTAGGTAGACAGCAATCAGGAGCAATCATGGCCGTTTCCAACAAAAAATACAATGTGATTGACCTAAAGACAGGGAAACTTGACTCCCGCATCTTCTCGGACCCAGATATCTATCGGGAGGAGTTGGAGAAGGTATTCGGAAGGACTTGGCTGATGATTGGCCACGAAAGCTTGGTCCCCAAGGTAAATGACTTCTTCCACACCTACATGGGTGAGGACCGGGTGATCTTGACCCGCGACGGTAAGGGCAAACTTCATGCCTTCCTGAACATGTGCCGTCACCGGGGCAACGCGATCGTCAGGACAGACGTAGGAAATACTAAGAACTTTTTCTGCCCCTATCACGGTTGGACCTATTCAAATGACGGCTCGTTGGAATACGTGCCGGGAGAGGAAGAAGCCTATTACGGCGCTGTGGACCGGGACAGCCGCAGCCTGATTGCGGCGCGCGTAGAAACTTACGCCGGCATCGTCTTTGCCAACTGGGACTCAGGCGCGCCTTCTTTGGAAGAATATCTGGGAGACGCCAGATGGTGCCTGGATGTGGCATTCAACCGGTTGGACGCCGGGACTGAGGCTATCGGTCCAGTGAAATGGATCGAGCCGCTGAATTGGAAGACAGCAGTCGATAACTGCTCGGACAATTACCATGTCCCCACCACACACCTTTCCGCGATATTGGTCCAGGCCAGGCACTTCGGCCTCCCACGCCTAACCCACGAGGCGCAATTCGAATCGCCCAGCAAGCACCTTTTCATCAATGGACATTCTTTGACGATGCGGATGTTGGATCGGCCAGACCAAGCCCGGCAGACCCACGGTGTGACCCAGGAAAACCGCTCGCTATTTGAGGAGTATTACCGGTCTACCTTGGGGGAGGCCGAGCGCCGCCTAGGCAGTGTCCGGGCGGGGAAGCTCCAACTGGGCAACCACAGTATCTTCCCCAACGGGGTTTTAGGGCTTCGACTCGCCCACCCCCGAGGCCCCTTGGAGACTGAATTCTGGCATTTCGTTGTGCTCGAAAAGGGTATGCCTGACGAACTTAAGCGGGCCCTCCGAATGGGCAGCGGCAACTACAATGGCGTGGCCGGGCTGTTCGAGCAAGACGATATGGACAATTGGCGAGGCGTGTCCAGATCAAGCCTGACTCCGTTGGCCCAGAAATACTCCCAAGACCTGTCCATGGGTGTAGGCCGGGCCGGTTCAGATCCCGACTTCCCCGGCACGGTAGCCGAGCGTTATACCTCAGAGAACAATCAACGCAGCTTCTACCGTCGCTGGGAAGAGTTCATGAACGCCGAGAGCTGGGAGGACATATCCATCGAGCCGGGCACAGCCGATTTTGAGGGTACTGCCACGATCAACGGTTAGGAGCGGAGCGGCCAGTGCAAGACGGGATTCCCGACGAGGTAGGAATGACAGCGCAAACGTTCGGAGATGGAGTCTCCCAAAGCGAGCTATGGCACGAGTTGATGCAGTTCTACATCAACGAGGCCTGGCTGCTCGATGACCGGAAGTTTCGCGAATGGCTCGATCTATTCACCGACGACGTCTTCTATTTCATGCCTCGGCGCCTGAATGTTGGCCGTCAGGACCTGTCCCGCGAGATTTCCGAAGAGGGAGACTTGGCGATCTTCGAGGACGACAAAACGTATATGACCATGCGGGTCGACCGGTTGGACACCGGAATGGCTTGGTCCGAAGACCCGCCGTCGCGGACGCGGCACCTCGTGGGCAACCTTGTGATTGAACCCCTGCCTGAGGGCGACCTGAAGGCCAAGACAGCGTTCATCCTTTACCGGTCTCACCATGAGACCGACGAGAACATCTTCGCCGGCAGCCGCGAAGACCACCTGCGCAAGGAAGATGGCCGGTGGAAGATATACAAGCGGACCATAGTCCTGGATGCCAACGTCATTCTGGCCAAGAACCTCAGCGTTTTCTTCTAAAGGCAGACCTAGATTTAACGCCCGGAGGGCTGCTCCGTGGATTTACGCCCATCTTCCCGGCAACAAGAGTTGATGGATCTGGCTCGCGGGTTGGCCATTGAGAAATTCGCCTCAAGGGCCGCTGATCTGGACCGGGATGCCGCCTTTCCGGTTGAGGACTATCAGGACCTTCGCGATGCGGGTCTCTTGGCCTTATGTGTCCCGGAGGAGCATGGCGGACTCGGAGCGGACTATGAGACCTACTGTTTGGTCTCCGAGAAATTGGCCCAAGGCAATTCCTCCACCGCCCTCACCTTCAACATGCACTGCCTGACCATGCTGATGATGGGTCCGCTAATGGATGGGCTGGGGCTGCCTGCGGATGTACAAGACCGCCACAAAAAGTTGAGCGCCCGGCGATACCGCGAGGTTATAGAGCAGGGCGTTTTTTACGGGCAGCCCCACGGCGAACGCCTAGAATCAGGCACGGCCGACCCGATTGATGCTGGAGGGCGGCGCTTCGGGACAACGGCTAAACGCGTGGATGGCGGGTATTTGGTTAACGGCAGCAAGTTTTTTGTGTCCTCGGCTGGCGTGGCCGACTATTTCGCGACGCCTGCGCTTTTGCTGTCGGATGGCCCCTGGGTCGACAGGACGCTGTATCTCTCGATACCGAGGGAAGCGCCCGGCGTGGAGTTCTCCGGCGATTGGGACCCCATAGGTATGCGTTCCACGGTGAGCCAGGACATGGAACTGAAAGATGTCTGGGCGCCGGACGACGCTGAGGTCCTACCGGCAGGCGTGTTTGGTCAGCTATTCCAGCGTCAGCCCCACATCTTTATCGCCTTTTCCGCAACTTTTTTGGGCCTGATGCAGGCGGCTTACGACTTCACCGTCGCATATACCACAGGGCGCGCTCCAACCGATGCCAACGCTCGTGGCGGACAATCGGCGATCGGAGCCGCCCTCGCTGAGATGCTCTTTAAACTTGAAGCAACCAGGGCATTGTTTTACCGGTCCATCTCCGAGCAGCAGTTGGATCCGCCGGTCGAGGCGATTCAGCGTGCCAGGGCCGCTCATGTGCAAGTGCAACGCGCGGTGGTCGAACTGACCGGCGAGGCGATTCGGCTCTGCGGCGGAAGGGCTATGCTGAAGCGGCATCCACTGGAGCGTTATTACCGGGACGCCCGAGCCGCCGCAGTCATGCGGCCATGGACCCAAGAAAAGACCACCCAAGACGTTTGGGAAACAGCGCTTTTAGACGGCCGCCCACCTGAAGGTTGATTAAACCTAAAGGTTTAGGGAATGCTCTTCGTAGTCCTTGAGCTTGTTGTAGATCTGTAGCCGGTGGCGGTAGGACTCCAACACTATGATGCGGTCATCGGCATCCACATTGACCGCCACAGGTCTGCGGAAGCGCCATTCAGGTTCCATGTCGGCCCGGCGCCTTGCCTTGATGTACTCCGGGTTGGCGTCAATGTAGGTCTGGGTCCATGGCGACGGTTGTTGTGCGTCGCCGACCAACGCAGTGATGTACTGGCCGTCGGTGTTGTAGATCTGCACCCTGTGGTTGCCCCAGTCGGTCACGTACACATCGCCGTCTGAGTCCACGGCCACGCCTGACGGACCTTTCAACGAACCCACGCCGGTGCTGGATTCTTCGAACTTCACCAATAACTCGCCGGTGGGTGAGAATTTCTGCACCCGGTTGTTGCCCCAGTCCGCGATATAGATGTCATCTTGGCAATCGATGAATATGCCCCAAGGCATCTCTAACTGGCCCTCATTTGCGCCCTGCTCGCCGAAGCCCAATTGGAACTCACCGGTGGAGCTGAATCTCTGTACCCGGTGGTTCATGCTGTCCACGACCCAGATGTTGTCGTTGGAGTCGAAAGCGAGCCCGGAAGGCCCGTTCAATTCACCCTCACCGCTGCCCGTCCGGCCCCAGTGATACCGGAAAGCCCCCTCGGGATCGAAGACCGATATCCGGTTGGAATATTCGTCGGATACGAAGACACGGCCATCATGGTCCAGATCGAGGGAGCGAGGCCAGATGAACCGCCCGTCCTCGCCGCCGAACGAACCGAATTGGCCCTGGAATTCGCTCTCCAAGTCGATCTTGCTGATGCGCTGGCCCAACTGCTCCACGCCCCGGCTCAACACGTAGACCCGGCCGTTCTTGCCCAAGACAAAGTCCTGGGGCGTCCAAAACCCCTGGCCGGACTGGCTGTACATACCGATGCAATGGCTATAGTCGTAGACACGGCCGGCGGCGACGGTCGTCAGCATGTGGGGTCCCCGAACGGCGGGTTTGAGTTGCGGGCAATCATACGAATGCCATCTGCTCGAATTTTCCGCTGACGATTGGGACCGCATCAAGGCCCAGCCATCTGTCCACCAGAGTGGAATAGAAGCCCCTGAAGTCATAACTTGGGGCCAAGTCTCCCTGAGTCAGGTCTCCGGGCTTAAGTGAGGGATAGGCGCCGTACATACCGCCCTTGACCTGGTCGCCGATGACGAATGCCACACCAGCTGCTCCGTGGTCGGTGCCCGTGCCGTTGTCGCGGACGCGGCGTCCGAACTCGCTGAACAACATCATCACAACGTTGTCGCCGGCATCATGTTCCCGCAAGTCGGCGAAGAAACTGTCCACAGCGCCCGATATATCCTGCCAGAGTTTGGTGTGGGAGCCGCCCTGGTTGAAGTGGGTGTCGAAGGGCCCATGGGACGTGTAAAAGACCTGGGTGCCCAGTCCCGCTAGGTGCACCTGGGCCACGTCTTTAAGTGACGTTGCAATAGCATTGGTGGGGTATTCAACGGTCGAAGAATACTGCTGTGGCGCGGTCTTGATGATGTCGGCTCCCCGCAGAGCGTCCAGCCCGGTCTGCCCCAGGTACTCCATGGTTGGCCCGGTGCCGATGGCCGGTGCGTACATCCGGGCAAAGCTGTCCAGAAGCTGGGTACGTTCTTCTGCGGATTTGATCCCGGAAACCGACGAGAAAACGCCGTAGGTCGCCAGGTGGTTGACCGAAGTGACCGGGACGCCCCGCATGGTCATGGCCCGGGGCAACCCCTGACCGAAATTCACGCCCTTCAGCACATTTTCTCCGGACGGGTCCAAGTCTCGGATGACCTTGCCAACCCATCCTTCCGTCCCGATACGGTCCGGCTCGCAAGTGTGCCAGATGTCCATGGCGCGGAAGTGGGAGCGGGGAGAATTCTCAAACCCGATTCCATTGATTATCGCCAGTTTGTCCTGGTCGTAAAGGTTCTTCAACGGCTCCATGTCTGACCGGAACGCCAGTTCGTCGTCGATGGGCACAACCAGTTCTTCGGGAATGTTTACCTTCGGCCGGTTGTCCCAGTACAGCGGGTTGGTGTACGGAACGATGGTGTTCAGGTAATCATTGGCTCCGGTGAGTTGCAGTATCACCAGCACTGGGTCTTTTTTAGTCGACGCCATTCTGATTCTCCCCAGGGTTAGTTGCTGTCTGCCTGCTAGGCAAACTGATAATCTCTGGAAGCGGCGATCAAAGTCAGCATCTTGCCCACTTTGTCTTCCGAATCACTTGTTTCTTCAGGGGTGCCCCAAGCTAATTCTCCGCCTTTCAGCGCATGGGTTAGCAACTCGCGAAGCGTCGTATCGCTGACCTCAAGAGGCCCCAACGCATCCAGGCAGGCAGCCACCAGCGCCTGTGGCGAGAGGTTGCCCTGCGACTTGACCCTGTCAATCATCGCCCGGACACCGGGCAACGAGATATCACCTAGCACGCCGGCGGCGAAATTGACCCGCCGCATCAATGCGCCGGCATCGATCCATGCCTGGCCAGTATGCCAACCGTCAACACTGGGTGGGTTGAGCAGCTCTTGTCCCTGCCAGCCGCACTCCAACGCCAGGTTGTTGAACCCGGGCCTGAACCCTTCATAGTTGCCGGCTATTCGCACAGTCCCCACCACCAGTTCGGCGGGGCTTTTTACTCGGGCGAATTGGGAATTCTTGAAGAATTCTGAGTTGAACAGCACCCGCAAAATGGAACGGATATCCCCCTGCGATTCGCTATAGGCGTCAACCAAGATTTCGATCGCATCCGGGTCAACCGGCGGTGTTACGTTCCATTCTGAGACATGGGGCTCGTCGGCAACGAAGAACCGGTATAGGTGCCGAGCTAGGAACCGGGGCGAAGCGGGTTGGTCCACGATGATGCCCATGATGTCTTCGCCGTTGAAATTGCCCGTTTGGCCCAAGAACGTCTTTTCGTCGTCGTCGTGGTCCTCGGGCTTGTATTCGAAATTCCAGTAAAAACGGCCCAGTGGGTTGCGGGGTATCTTGGGAGCGATTGACCAACCGGTGAACGCTCTGGCTGCGTTCTGAATGTCGCCCTCGGTATAGTTGCCGACCCCCAGCGAAAAAAGTTCTAACAACTCGCGGCCCCAGTTCTCGTTGATCGCGCCGTCATGGTTGCCGTGATTGTCCAACCAGAAGATCATGGCGGGAGACTTGGCCAACTCCACCAAAAGATCACGGTACTTGCCCAATCCGTGCTCGCGGAACATCGCGATCTGCCTGGTGAGCTCCGGCGGGTTGTCCACTTTTGCGTTGCTGGTGGCGAACATCTGGTGCCAGAAGAGGGCTACCTTTTCTTCCAGCGGCCGCTGGGTGTTGACCATCCTGAAGACCCAATCAGCTTGGTTTATCGGAGGCGCCAGCGCTCCTTCGTAGCCAGGAAGAATGCGGTACATGAGCTCATCGTTGATGGCCGGCCGATCTTCCGGATGTAGAAGTTCCTCGACGACCGCCTCGTAACCCTGGGTGACTCGGGCATCGAGACTCCCGCGGGGCTCGCCAAAGCCGGCCCGCCGCATCAGGTGGGCCATCAATGCTATGTCTTGCCGTTGGGGCATCCGCATATCCTTTGCGTGCTGGTGAGAGAACTGGCGGTTGTTCACATCCTAGGTACGGTGGTTGCCGGTGTCAATACAAACGTGGCCGGTGTTTAATCTGGGAACGCCCTACCTAAGTTTTAACTGATATGCTGCAACCGAACGGTTATCAAGAGAACACAACGCGAGGCGCCTGATGGACTTTGATATCGAGCAAGTAGACCAATTGTTAAGCACAACACGGGCGGTTAGACGCCGGCTGGACCTTGAGCGTGAAGTGCCCGATGATTTGTTGTTGCAATGCATCGAATTGGCGGAGCAAGCGCCATCCGGAGGGGATATTTCCAGCCGCCGCTGGTTGGTGGTCCGCGACCCAGAGATCAAGAAACAACTCGCCGACCTGTACCGCTTCGCCGGAGGAAGCGACATTATCGAAAGAGCGGAACAGCGGGCCGGGACCGACCATCCCAAGCAGCGGGTGGTGGAATCCGCCGCCCATCTGGCCGCCAACCTGGAACGGGTGCCTGCGCTCGTTCTGGTCACGGTCTGGGGTGAGCACGACGGCAGCGGCCGCCCCGGTCTCTTCGACTCGGTGATTCAGTCCGCCTGGAGCTTTTGTTTGGCCTTGCGGGCCAGGGGGCTCGGCTCGGCTTGGACAACCGTTCACCTCGGGAAGGCCCAGGAGTTCGCTGAGGTCCTGGGAATCCCGACCGGCGTCACACAGGTGGTCTTGCTCCCGGTCGCTTGGACCGTCGGCACGGACTTTAAGCCCGCATCACGCCGGCCCGCGTCGGAAATCGTTTGGTTCGACCGCTGGGGCTTCACGAAAGAACAGATCGGTGATGCCGAAGACCTGATCGCCGCCGGACCGGGCGTCACAGTCGAGATCGATATCGCGGCTACCCCGGAGATTGTCTGGGAGTTGGTCAGCGACATCAACATTTCCGCAAGGTTCAGCACCGAGTTCCAGGGAGCCGACTGGGTCGACTCAGACGGCCCACGGGAAGGCGCTTCGTTCGTCGGCCGGAATGAACGGTCTGACGTGGACCGAAAATGGGAGACCACGTCCTGGGTCGTCGCTTGTGAAGCGCCTAAGGTTTTTGCCTGGAACGTGAACGACCGCGACGAGCCCAGCGCTCAGTGGGGTTTCGAACTGGAGAAGATACCCGGAGGCACCCGGTTGCGCCAGCGGTTCATTCTTGGTCGCCGCCTATCGGCCACCGGCCACGCGATGGTGGACAATCCCGAGAAGGCGGCGCAGATTCTCGCCAGGCGCCAAGAACACCACAAAGGGAATATGATGCTGAACCTCCAAGGTATCAAAGAAATAGCTGAGGCGGGCGGCTAACGTTCCGGGTGAGGGACGAGGGCCATCTTCTGATCACGGCAGGGTCATTCAGGTACAGTAAGTCTTAGACAAAAATCTCCGATTTACTTCCCTGACCTCGAGGGCGCCAAACTGAGAAACGCCGATATATGAGAGTTTACCCGGGCGGAAGGACCGTCTGGAACTTGTTGCAAGCTAGGTTAACCATGCCCGCTGACGAAAACGGATCCAGGCCAGTCAATATCCCAGAATGACAAGCACGCGGCATTCGGTTCGAGAAGACCGAAAACGCGGAGCGGCTAGACCCACCGGACACCCGCGCGAAGGCACAAGAACGCGTGAAGCTTTCATCGGGAGGATATGGCAGGGTAGATGTTTTGATTGAAGAAGAGGATGGCTCGTCCTCAATCATCGGAGTGAAAGCCCCGAATTGGAATGTTATGGCTGAGCGCCGCGTGCGGCCGAATATCCTACGCCATGCTCGACATGTGATGAAATATGTTTACCCGTTCTGGGAGCAGGGGTTGGATGTGTGCCCAGGTATAATCTATCCCCAGACACCAAAATCCAGAGCCAGAAAACTTCAGATCGAAGCGGCGCTAGCCGAACAAAGCATTCAGGTCGTGTGGTTTAACGAAAGGGAGAGACCCTAGATCACCCCTGACTCCAGATGTCCTAGGCTTGGGATGATGTGTCTAAGAGATGAATGGTGGAACGTATTTAGAATGAATCGAAATGCTAAAACTTCCAAATTGTTTCCGGGCATTTTCATCGCAGCACTCGTGTCTTTGACTCCAGCCTGCGGAGCTGCATCAACCGCAACTACTCTTCCAGCCACAGATGTGCCAACCTTCCGTTCCTGAGCCCTCTGCCACACCTAAACCGACACTAACTCCGATCGTCCGTTCGCAACCAACCGTTGAAATAGACTCTGTTCATCCAGCTTGCCGACCCTCTCGATGAGCCTCAGTTCTATTGCCTCGATGTGCCCGGTGGGGGTACGCCCGTTAAGTTGAACAGCCCGCTGCAAGCGCACACCTGCAAGCGCCTGGACACAGCCGCAGACGAACTGTTCGCCTTTAACCACCCGGCCGACGGCCAGATATATATATGGAAG
>VFHG01000274.1 GCA_009392075.1 SAR202 cluster bacterium | reverse complement strand
GGCCTAGTTCTGCTGCTGCCAGCGGGCCCGCCCACCAATCACAGATACCAAGGAGCTCTCCGTGAAGTTCGGTGTAACAATCCCCAATAACTGGGGTGTCGAGGACCCGCAAAAAGTCCTTGAATTCGGCCCTTTGGCTGAGAACCTGGGCTACGATTCAGTCTGGGTGATGGACCACCTTTTCAACACCGGCTACATCCGGGAGCGGCTGGAAGACAAGCCCTACTACCACCCTATGTCCACGCTGTCTTACCTGGCGGCCACAACGTCGAAAGTGACGTTGGGGACTTCGGTCTTGGTGCTCCCATACCACAACCCCGTGGAACTGGCGAAATACGCCGCCACGCTGGATCAGATTTCCGGCGGACGAGTCATTCTGGGCGTTGGCGTCGGGGCGATGACTGAAGAGTTCGATGCGCTGGGCATCTCTATGCGTCAGCGTGGTTCCCTAACCGACGAGTGTATCGACATCATGAAAGAGCTTTGGTCCAACCACTTGCCCAAGTATCAGAGCAAACGCTGGGACTTTTCGGACCTCTACTTCTCGCCCAAGCCCAAGCAGTCCAGCATCCCGTTGTGGGTGGGCGGTTCCAGTCCTGGTGCGGTCAAACGGACTGCGCTGCGGGGAGACGGCTGGCATCCCACTGGCGTCTCGGCCGAAGACTATGCTCTGACCAAGGCTGAGATCAATGAGACCGCTGCCGCCGCGGGGCGCGATCCATCCCAGTTTGCTTGGTCAACAAGGCTGGAAGTTGAAGTACACGGCCGCCCATCAAGCGAGCGTGCCTCCTCAAGATCAACGATTCCCGGAGACAATCCAGCCATGATGGTAGCCGGAATCAAAGCCTACCAAGACGCCGGAGTTGACCACATGGTCCTGGCCCTAAACTCAGGAGACGTCTCCGCCCTAAAGCGGCTCATGGAGACGATTGCCAACGAGGTTCTGCCGGAGTTTCGGTAGGGGGTTCTGCGGAACAGGTCAGCCGATTTGGATTCCCGGCCGTTCCCTCACCGGCACCCGCGTCGCCAGCAGCATGGCTATGGTAGCGAAGCCCAGAATCGACAATACCAGGAAGGCGTCCTTGTAGCTGCCAGTTACGTCGTAGACGATCCCCGAGAATAGGGCGCCGATGGCCTGGCCCAGCGACACGAATGGCTCGGTTACGCCCCGTATAGCGCTCAGAGAACGGCGTCCGAAATAGTTGGCGTAGGCGACGACCGGCACCACCAATATCCCACCCACGGCGGCGCCGAATATGGATGCCACGATCAATGCCTCGACGGTCGTGTCGGCCATGGGGAAAAGTATCAACGCCACGGCCATCATCAGCGCTACACCGGCGTACGTGAAACGGACCGGTACCCGGTCAACCAGCCAGCCCCAGAAGATGCTTCCCACCCCTGTGAACACAGCGTTTAGGCTCAACGTGGCAGCCGATACCCCAACTCCCAAGCCCTGGTCCAAGAAATAAGCGCCCTGATGGATGTTCGTCCCTGACTGCAGCAGAAACAAAGAGCCAGTGGCCATCGCCAACAGCCACAGGGTCGGGGTGCGGGCCGCCTCCCGCAAAGTCCAGTTTTGCTCCTCCGTGACGGCGGACGTTTCCGCTCCACTTCCTTGTGGGTTGGGTGGGTCGCCGTCGGGCAGCAGTCCCACCTCCTCTGGGGTCTGCCGCACCAGCATCGAGACCGGTCCTAAGGCCAATATCCAGACCAACACGCCCAACACGATCCAGGCGTCTTCCCAGCCTCGGTATTTGATCACCAAACCCGCGATCAGTGGGAAAGTGATCATGCCCAGGGAGTGGGAAAGGAACAAAAATCCCGTAGCCTGGCCCCGCCTTCTGACGAACCAACGGGACACAACCACCGATGGACCTATGTTCAAAGGGCTGGAAAATATGACGCGCCCAAGGCCATATGCGAGATAGAATGCAATTGGCACAGTAGCCCAGGCTAACGACACGGTCGAAAGTCCTAAAATAAGTACGCTGCCCGTCAGTATCACTCGTGCGCCGTAGCGGTCCAAGGCCCAGCCCACTACTGGTGACGCCACCGTGGCCACCAACCCGCCTAGGCTAGCTGCTCCGGCGATGAGGGTCCGGCTCCATCCCAGGTCTTCGGACATGGGAAAGATGAAAACGGCCAGGGTTAAGCTGGCGGCGGAGTTCCGGACGACCATGGAACTGCCGGCCGCGAAAAGGACGGTCCAGCCATAGAAAAATGGCAGCCTATTTACGAGTTTGTACATCGAATAGTTATATGGTCAACGTATATGAAAAAGCCAACCAAAAACGCCGCGGGACGACAGCGTGCCCAACGCGGCGGTCATTCGTGGGTTATTGTGCTCACAACGCCAATACGCTTGACTGCCACCTACGGTTCAACGGCGCATTGAAGATTAGATAGTATAACCCCTGGTTCACCGGGCACTTACGTGTTCCTCTGCTTCATTCAAGTCTTTAAACGAGTCCACGCCCCGCCAGAAACTGCGTGACCTCAGCGCGGCTAACCGTCCCGCTTTTGCCAGCCTAGGGAGGGTCTCGGTCTCGTGGTCGCCAAGGTCGGGCAACTCGTCTGCAATGCCGCGGTCAAACAGGTAGATTCCGGCATTGATCCAGTGTTCCATCTCCACCTTCTCCCGGAAGCCGGTCACGGTGCCCGCATCGTCCATATCTACCAACCCGAAAGGGCTCACCATGGGCACAACCATGATGGTTGCCAGATGTGACTGGTTGGCTAACCTTCGGTCCTCGTGGAACGCCAACAGGTTTTCCAGGGTCTCGTCGGTGATGGTGTCCCCGTTCAACACGGCAACCGTTTTTTCGCTGTCGGGGACTTTGGGGAACCCCGCTTTGATGGCCCCGCCGCGGCCCAGGGGGGAATCTTCGACGCTGTATTGGGCGCTGATGCCGAAGGCCTGGCCGTCGCCGAAATGGTCCTTGATGGCCTCCCAGCGGTAACCGGCCAGAAAAACAACATCGGTCACGCCACCGGCTTTCAGCCATTCCACCTGGTGTTCCAGGATGGGCTTGCCGCAGATGGGGACCATGGGTTTGGGCAGGGTATCGGTCAGCGGGCGGAGTCTTTCACCCTTCCCGCCGGCCAGAATCAACGCATACATGCCGTGTAGACCTCACTCGCAGCAGGCTGGTAGTCCCAAACGGCCGCATTGCGGCTAATATACCCGCGCCGCAGCTACAGGGTCAACGCGAGGCGTGGTTGGGTTGTTGGAAGAAGGGGACTCTTGAAGAAAGAAATGGCAGCCCCGCCTGGGTTCGAACCAGAGATTTCAGCTTCAAAGGCTGGCGTGTTACCGCTACACTACGGGGCTTCAAAAAGGAACGATCAAACAGCTAGGACCGTTTCATTTATTCTGATGTCACGGCGCCTAGTCGTCAAGGCCGCAGGATACTCACCGCACCAGATGCTATAATCCCCCAAAGATGAAAAAGCTCCGTATTTCGTTCCTACATCTGGCCCCAATTACCAGCGACATCGCCCACAACCGCAAACTGGTAGAGCAAGGCGTTAAGGTTGCCGCACAGCAGGGCGCGCATTGGGTGATCACACCTGAACTTTGCATCCCTGGCTACCTTTT
The DNA here is from genome assembly GCA_009392075.1 of SAR202 cluster bacterium. The sequence goes on along the minus strand of VFHG01000274.1, from coordinate 1,085 downwards.
CATGGAGGCCATCGGCACCGACTGGATACTCCCTCAGCCCGATCCCTGGATGAACAGCTTCCTCGGTTTGGTCAGAGAGCACAGCCTCACGGTCTTCCTATCCCACCCGGAACGGGACCTGGCCACCGACAAGATGTATAACACCGTTTTCGTCATAAACGCTGAGGGCGAAATCATCGGCAAGCACCGGAAGGTCAAAGCGTTGGGCGGAGCGGAGTCCTGGTCCACCGGAGGCTGGAAAATCAACCCCATCGAATGTGACGGAATCAAGACCGGCATCCTGATCTGCGCCGACGGCTACAAGAACGAGATCGCCCAGGTGTTCAAGGACAAGGGCGCCCAATTGCTGGTATCGCCAGTTTCTTGGGGACCCGGCCACTGCGGCCCTGACGGCGAGTGGGAAGCAAGGTCGGCCGATACCGGACTGCCGATGATGGTCTGCAACCGCTCGGGAAAAGAAGAAGGCGAACTTGATTACACTCTGGCTGAAAGCGTGGTCACCCAGAACGGCAAGCGGATATTGGAGGCCACATCCGACCGATCGGTGGTTCTATCTTTCGATTGGGACGTGGACAGCATGTCCATGATCTCAACCGACTTTGAGAGGACTTACCTCTAGGCCTTTAAATGCTTAAGCCCCGTAAACTGTCCTCCCGCCAACGATAGTCCGTTCCACCTGTATATCCTTGATCCCCAGCGGGTCTATCTGAGTGGGGTCGCTGCCCAAGACCACCAAGTCAGCCAATTTTCCAATCTCGATCGACCCCTTGGTGTCCTCCTCAAAGGACGCATAGGCCCCATTCATGGTGTATAAACGCAGCGCCTCGTCGACAGAAATCCTCTGGTTGATGCCCCACTCTTTACCAGTGCTGTCGGTGCGGGTGACGCAACTTTGAATCCCCAACAATGGCTCGAATGGGCCGGGCGGATAGTCGGTGGCCCCAGTGGAGACCACGCCTGAGTCAATGAATGACCGCTGGGCGAACATCCACTCCAGACGCTGCTCGCCGTAATAGCGCATCTTCTCTCCGTGGTGATAGACGTAGGTACAGAAGGGTGTCGCTACAACCCCCATAGATTTCATC
>VFHG01000273.1 GCA_009392075.1 SAR202 cluster bacterium | reverse complement strand
GCCGGTGCTGAAAGACAAGATCATCAGGTATTCGCCAAAACTGGTCTGTTTCCACGGGCTGATGGCCTACAAGGCCTACCTCCAACACGGCGAAGGCGTGAAAGAACAAGCACAGCTCGGTCTGCAGCAACGGACCATTGGCTTTTCGGCTGTATTTGTCGTGCCCAATCCCAGCCCAGCCAACGCCAAATACTCCTTGAACGACCTTGCCGAGTGGTACGGCCGGCTCCGGGAGTTCAGCCAGCAGTGACGACATCAGGCGAAAAGAAAGTTCGTTCATTCATCGCCATTCCGGTTTCAGATCAAGGGATCGAGGCGTTGCAGGACACGGCCCGGAAACTGGAGTCCGACATTGGCAGGAGCGTGCGTTGGGTGCGGCCCGAGGGCATCCATCTAACTCTCAAATTCATGGGTGACATCCCAGCCGGCACGGTCGAGCAAGTACTTGAGGCGCTGCCCCAGGTGGCCGCACAGTTTCCCCCGATCAAGCTGGCTATCTCGAGACTCGGTGTCTTCCCCAATACCCGGCGTCCACGGGTGCTGTGGGCCGGGCTGACCGGCGAGTTGGAAGCTTTGTCCGAGTTGCAATCGGCTGTGGACGATATGGTGGGTAGGTTCGGACTGCCCGAAGAGCAGCGGCCATTCTCGCCCCATCTAACTTTGGGCCGGGTCCGCCGCGAAACCTCCGAAAGCCAGTTGCGCAAGATCGGAGAGATCATGGCTGACGCAGCGCCGCCTTCCGCCGAACCTTGGACGGCCAACACTGTCAACCTGATGCGCACCGAGCTTGATCCGGCCGGATCCAGACATTACTTGGTCGGCGTTGCGGCCATCGGTCGTGGGTGAACGCATGGACCGATTGACCGCTTCTATTAAGCCTGTAGCGCCTTTCAATTTCGAGCTGACGGCCGGATATCACACCTATTTTCAGAGCCGCTACGGCACTGACACCATGGAGGACGGCGTCTACCGGCGGCTGCTCGACTTAGACGACAAGCTGGTCTTGGCATCGGTGCGGTCCATCGGTTCCTTGGATGCACCCGAATTGGTGCTGGAGCTACAGGGCCCAGAATTGAGTCCGGATGACGTGGAATCGGCCACGGATAGAGTGTCATGGCTGCTGGGAGTGGACCAGGGCCTGGCGCCGTTCTATGAGTTGGCAAGGGCCGACCAAGCCATGGCCGGACTGGTGGAGCAGTTCTACGGCCTGCATCTACCTCACACGGCGAGTGTGTTTGAAGCATTGGTGCTGGCGGTTTTGGGACAGCAGATATCCACCAGCGTGGCCCGAATCATCCGTACCCTTCTCATCGAGACCTTCGGCCCCAGCGCGGAGTTTGATGGCGAGACCTACTACGCATTTCCCAGGCCTGCGTCTATTTGGGCATCCTCGCCTGACGAACTCCATACCATGAAGTTGACGCAACGGAAGTCGGAATACGTTCATGGGCTGGCCGGGTCGGCCCTGGATCCTGAGATGGGTCTGGAGCGGCTGGAGGAGTTGACTGACCGGGAGATCGTCGAGAAACTGGTTGCACTGCGGGGTGTGGGGATGTGGACGGCCCAGTGGGCGCTCATCCGAGCTGTGGGCCGTCCAGATGCCCTGCCTCTGGGCGACCTGGCCCTCCGGCGGGTCGTCTCACGCCTGTTTATGGACGGTGAGGACGTAAACGACGCTAAGGTTGAAGAGATCGCCCAGCGTTGGTCTCCCTACAGGACCTACGCCACGGTCTATCTTTTTAGCGCACTGCGTACCGGTGCCGGCTAATCAGCAAGCAAATACAAATGGAGTTCTAAATGGCATTTCTAGGACTTAGATTGGGGAACGAACCGGAGATGGGACCGGCCGACATCCAATCTCTGGGTATATTGGCTGAAGAACATGGCTATGGCGAAGTCTGGATGACCGAGGGGGCGGGTAGAGACTCCCTGACCCAACTCACTGCAATCGCTGCGGTCACCAGCCGCATCGGCCTGGGGACGGGCATACTGCCCATGTTCTCGAGAACGCCGCTGATCACAGCAATGTCATCGGCGGGGTTGGCTGCTGTTTCTGACGGCCGGTTCATACTAGGGCTGGGTGTGGGGAATCGTCTGGCGACGGAAGATGGACATGGAGTGGCCTTCAGTCAGCCCATGGAACACCTGTCGGACTTGATTCACATCGTGCGTGGACTGCTGCAAGGTGAGGAAGTCAGCCACGATGGCAAGGCAATCACGGTGAGTAAAGCCTCATTGGGCCACGCAGCGCCCACTGGAAAGGTGCCCATCTATATCGCCGCCCTGGGACCCCGCATGTTGCGATTGGCTGGGGCAATAGCCGACGGCGTTCTGCTGAGTTGGACCGCGACTAGCTATCTGGAGCAGGCCATACAGCTAGTCCGGGACGGCGCGGTCAAAGCCGGACGGGACCCGTCTGAAGTCGAGATATCGGGCTACCTCCGAGTGGCCATGACTGATGACCTGCACGCCGGCCGGGCCAGCCTGCAAAGGGAGATCGCCCGCTACGCCGGCGGATCGCATTACCGGTCTTATTTCCGTAATACCGGGTTCGATGCCGAGATGGCTGGGACACAAACGGCCAGGGGCCATTCCGACAACCCGGCCATGGCCGCGGCCATCGGTGAGAACATGCAGTCGGAACTGGGCGTGGTCGGTCCGGCCGAGATCTGCCGGACACGCATCGAGGAATTGCGGGGTATGGGCCTGACAAAGCTGGTGATCGCCCCACTAACAATAGGAGAGATTAAAAGCTCTTACGAACGCACGATTAAAGCCCTGGCTCCCCAGGGTTAAGATCAGGCCAAATCAGCTAAGCGAGAGATAGATGCCCTCAGTATTGGTTTTTGTTTTCGATGGACTCCAGCCGTCCCAGGTCAACCCCAGGTTGATGCCCAACCTTTCAGCCTTCGCAGACGACGGCGTGACCTTTGCCAACCACCACGCGGTTTACCCTACGGTCACCAGGGTAAATTGCTCGAGCATGGTCACGGGCATGAACCCAGGAGGACACGGTCTGGCCGGAAACAGACTCCTGATTCGGGATTTCGACCCAGACAACGCCATGGGGGCGATGGAGCCGGAGCTTGCGCGGATAGCCAAGGCCGGGCTGCCGGTGCTTCTGGCGCCGACTTTGGCGGAGATACTGGCAAAGCACGGAAAAGAGTACGTGGCCATCGGCGTTGGGACCAGCGGCAATGCCTACTTACATAACCCCTCCGCCGAGGACTCCGGCGGCGCAACCATCCACCCAACGTTCGCTTTGCCCAGCGACCTGCATGAATCTCTTATCGATCGGTTTGGACCGTGGCCGGACGAGGCGAAACCAAACACGTCCAGGCTGGCCCACGCCACCCGGATCATGACCGAATACGTTATTCCCGAGCGAGCGCCCGCCGTGGCCTTGGTCTGGTCGTCGGAGCCGGACAAAGCCCATCACGCCGTCGGCGTTGGTTCCAGCCTTTCCGACACCGCCGTCAAAGAAGCGGACGGGCAGTTCGGAGGCCTGATGCAGTGGTTGCGGGAGACCGACCGGATAGAAGAGACCGACGTGATTGTGGCCTCCGACCATGGCTACTCGACCATCTCGGAGGTCGTGAGTGTCGAAGCGTTGGTCAAAGAAGCTGGCTTCCCGTCAAGCGGCGAACCGGGAGGGGTGATGGTTGCTCAAAACGGCGGCGCTGCGCTCTGTTACACCTCGCCTGGCGACCCGGAAACTGCCCAACGGTTGGCGGCTTGGTTGATGGCGCAGCCTTGGTGCGGCGCTGTCACGGCGTCCGACGCCGTGGCTGGGATTCCTGGGACGTTGCCAGCCTCACTGGTGGGAAACCAGGGGCCACGGGCGCCCGAGTTGACCGTTTCATTCCGCTGGGATTCGACACCGAACGATGCTGGATACCCAGGCATGGTTTACTCCAACTACGGCGAGCCTGGGACCGGACAACACGGTTCTATGAGCCGTCACGAGATGAACAATATCCTTTTCGCGAACGGCCCTAGTTTCAAATCGGGAATCACGCTTGAAATACCGTCCGGTAATTTGGATTTGGCCCCCACCATCCTCAAGATCCTCGAAATCCCAGGTACACAGGATATGGACGGAAGGGTACTTTCGGAAGCGCTGGCCGGCGGTCCTGACGCTACAGACGTAGATTGGTCCACAGAAACCCACCGCGCCGAACACGAACTTGGCGGAGATATCTACCGCCAGCAGATCACGATTTCCACGGTTGGCACGACTTCATACGTCGATGAAGGTAACCGGGTGATTTAGAAGAGAGCCTCCTGTTGGTGGCCTCAAATTAGTAAGTGCGTCGAACCACTTGTGAACTCTGCCATTCCACAGAGCAAAGGACCCGCCGCTGCCCAACCGCCTAGTTAAGTCAATAAGCATCCTTGCCTTCCCGTTCCCGCCACGTATAATACCGGCGCAACCTAAAGCCGTTAAACGGAGCGTCTAAAGCCCATGAACATCCACGGAATGGACCCGTCTGAACTTGCCGTCAGACGAGACGAGATTCTGGGCCACTTTTCCCGCATCGACAAGGAGTTCGACCGCAGGCGCGGCGAGAACCGGCTATTGGTTAAAGGCGACGACATTCAGTGGGAATCGGCTTCACGTGTCCATCCCACGCAGCAAGAAGGACACCTGCTCGCCAGGATCATCTCTCCGGAGTTGGGATTCAAC
>VFHG01000272.1 GCA_009392075.1 SAR202 cluster bacterium | reverse complement strand
GGAAAGAGAACTGAAAGCGCGGCCAGCATCCACCCCAAGTTGCGAGAGGCTTTTGCTGACCTGTTCCCTCTTGTACCACACTCCTTCCATATCAAGGTTGTCGTGAATGCGGTCCAATTCTTCGTGTAGAGGCGGCATGCCTTCATGTAGCAACCTGGTGCTTTGGGATGGATTCCGTGTGATCAAATCAACGTATTCTCTGCTTCCGCTGGCGACTACATCAAACACGGTTCCAAGCAACTCATGGGGCACCTCTTGTGAAAGATAGGCTGAGCGTACGCCCCTTTGTAGTGAAACAGCGCCGGAGTCTGGTTTGACGCTTCCCTCTATCAGCCTCAGCATCGTTGATTTCCCCGACCCGTTCCTGCCTACCAGGCCAACTTTTTCTCCTCGCTCAATGGTTAAGTTGACCCCGTCAAAAAGTGGGACGTTAATAAAGGCAAGGGATATTCCTTGCATACTTATGAAGGCCATAAAGGGAAGTTACCTCGCCACCACTATTTTCTTAACGCGACCCACTTGGCTACTTTCCAACCGGATTTTATGCCCTGTCTCGAAGGAATATTTTGAAGGCGGGACAACCCTGACCTGACGAAATCCACAACCAACATGTCCCAAGGTTAAGGACAGTTTGCCATCCGGTCCAGTAAGGAGATGAATTGCTTCAGTAGCTCTACTTAACGCTGAATAGCTAGTGAGAACCTAGATTTTTAAGATCCACATGCGGAGAGATTATGGAAGTCGTTGCCGGAGTGTTAACTGCCGACGCGTTCAAAGCTACTCAGCATATTTGGCTCAAAGGAATCGAAGCGCTTGGATACCATCGATTTTCTATTGGCAGCGGGCAATACGCTGAGTGTTGTGGGTCTGATACTGGTGATTTTTAGCGCTACTTGACGAGTCAAACCTGGGAATAGGCTTAAGTCGGGTATCCTTAACGGCATTTCATGCCTACCGCGCATTTGAATATATGTTAACTTATATCTTAGTGGCAGTATTCTGCGCTCTTCTAAAGGCATACTAGAACGGTATACGGGTATTCACGGGCGTTTCGTCCTTCGGGGTTTCGAATTAGAATACCGTGTCTATCGGTCTCGATGACCAGACACTTGCCAACTCTACACGAACCGGGAAGTTAATTATGGCCTACCAGGATAGAAATTTAACATGCGTGGACTGTTCACAATCGTTCGTCTTCTCAGCCGATGATCAGTCTTATCATGCCGAGAAGGGCTACACGAATGAGCCCAAGCGGTGCCCCTCTTGCCGTCAGTCACGGCGAGCGAGCGGCGGCGGCGGCGGCTTCGGCGGCGGCTTCGGCGGCGGACCTCGCGAGATGCATACCGTGGTTTGCGCCGAGTGCGGAAATGAGGCCTCTGTGCCGTTCCGTCCTCGCGGCGACCGTCCTGTTTACTGCAGCGACTGCTTCAGCCGACAGGGTGGCGGATCAGGCGGCGGCGGCGGACGCTACTAAGCCAATGAATTTGCGGGCGCTCATCCGCGCTCAAGCAAAACAGTAAAAATGAATAAACAACATGCCCTTGGCGGTGTTACCGCCAAGGGCATGTTGTTTCCGGCACCTTCTTAAGTCCGTGGATTTTTAATTTGATAATTTCTGCCCCGTTCTTGTTGGCCGAGGTGAGCGGGAGATTCAGGTATTAACCAGCCGCAATCTCAATGACGCAATCTACGATTACAGCTGTGTTCCTTGGGAGGTCGGACGGCAGCAACATGCGATCTGAGTTTGGCAATTGTCGTTCTAGAGGTCAGAGATTGGCTTAGCCGGCTATCTAGTGCAGCATGTACACATTTCCGGCCGCGTACGTCTCTAGTCCGTATCCCGATACCCTACTTTTGTTACCTTCCAGTATCAGTTGCGATAAAACCGTCTCCAGTTCCCCTTCTTTAAGCATTGGATTTACCCCCTCTGATCGGTGCCTTCCTAAATTTCAATCCCTTACTTACCCCTTCATACTCAACCCTATCCTCTTTCTTTCGAGGTCCACTTCTAGCACCGTTACCCAGACTTGCTGTTGAACTTTTACCTCGTCGGCGGAGTTGCTTACGTACTTGTTGGCTAGTTGGCTGATGTGGATTAGGCCGTCCTGATGGACGCCTAGGTCTACGAAGGCACCAAAGGCGGTGACGTTGGTGATTATTCCGGGGAGTTTCATGCCAACGGTTAGGTCTTCAATCTTGTTGATGCCCTCGGCGAAACTGAAGGCTTCGTACTTCTGACGGGGGTCACGTCCGGGCCGGGCCAGTTCCTCGATGATGTCAGTCAGGGTGGGCAGTCCGACTTTGTCAGTCACGTAGCGGTTGGGGGCGATCTGGGTGGCGATGCTGGCGTTGCCCACCACCTGGTCCAATGGCTGGCCCAAGTCTTTGGCGATGGCCCGAACCACTTTGTAGGACTCCGGGTGCACCGCGCTGGCGTCCAGCGGGTTGTCACCCTCCCTGATGCGCAGAAATCCCGCCGCCTGCTCAAAGGCCTTGGGGCCTAGTCGGGGCACCTTTTTAAGGGCCTCTCGGGTGGCAAAGGGGCCGTTCTCGTTCCGGTAGTCCACGATGGCATTGGCCAGTTTGGGGCCTAGACCCGACACGTAGGACAGCAACTCGCCGCTGGCGGTGTTCAGCTCCACTCCCACGTTGTTCACGCAGCTGCCCACCACATCGTCCAGTCGCTCTTTGAGGGCTTTCTGGTCGACGTCGTGCTGGTATTGGCCGACGCCGATGGCCTTGGGGTCGATCTTGACCAGCTCGGCCAGCGGGTCCATGAGTCTCCGACCAATCGAAACTGCGCCTCGGACGGTTAGGTCATGGTCGGGGAACTCGCTTCGGGCCACTTCCGAGGCCGAATACACCGATGCTCCACTCTCGTTGACCATCACGATATTGATATTCGTGTCCAATTCCAGGGTTCTGAGGAAGGATTCGGTCTCGCGGCCGGCGGTGCCGTTGCCCACGGCAATGGCCTCAACATCGTAGAGACGGCACAGGTCCACTATCTTGTTCCCGGCTTCCTGCTCGGCCCGGTCTCCCATATGCGGGTAGACGGTATCGTTGTGCAGCAGACGCGCCTGACGGTCCAGGCAGACCAATTTGCAGCCGGAGCGGAACCCAGGGTCCAGGGCCAGCACGTTCTTCTGCCCCAGGGCCGGGGCCAGCAGCAGTTCTCGCAGGTTGTCGGCGAACACGGCAATGGCGGCGTCCTCGGCTCGGAGCCGTACCTCTTTGCGGACTTCAGTCTCCATGGAGGCTTCCAATAGCGGCTTGTAGCGGTCTTGCACCGCCTGCCGGACCTCATGGGAGGCCTCGGTGTCCCCCGTGATGAATATCTCCTGCAACACGGCAACTGCCTGTACGGTTGGCGGCGAGATACGGATCGAGAGTATGGACTCTTTCTCGCCCCGGAGCATGGCCAACACCCGGTGGGAGGGCACCTTCAATACTGGCTCTTCCCAATCGAAGTAGTCGCGGAATTTTCCAGCGTCCCCCCTCTTTCCGGAGACGACTGAGGAAGAGAACGTCCCCTGGGACCAGAACAGCCTGCGAATCTCCCGACGGGCCACCGTGTCTTCACTGACCCACTCGGCGATGATGTCGCGGGCGCCGCTCAGCGCTTCTGTAACGTCTGCCACCCCGTTGACCGTGCGGGTGTTTGAGTCGACATACTCGGCGGCGGCCAGTTTGACGTCGAATTCCTGCTGGCCCCAGAGATGCAGCGCCAGCGGCTCCAGCCCCTTATCCTTGGCGATGGTGGCTCTGGTACGCCGCTTTGGACGGTAGGGCAGGTAGATGTCTTCCAGTTCGGCCATGGTCTGCGCAGCAAGGACGGCCTGCCGCAATTCATCAATCAGCAGTCCCCGTTTTTCCAGGGATTCCAGGATTGCTGTTCGTCGGGCTCTTAATTCGCGAATTTGAGACAGCCGGTCCCGGATGCTGGTGATGGCCACTTCGTCCAGGCTGGCGGTGTTCTCCTTCCGGTAGCGGGCGATGAAAGGGACGGTGGCGCCATCGTCCAGTAACGAGACTGTGGCTGCCACTTGGCCTTGGCCCATCCCAAGCTCTTGGGCTATTTGAGGTATCGTGAAATCAATCATTCTTGTATTGGTAATCCGTTATGTAGTATCGGCGTGGGTGGCTAAATGCGTTCGGTGATCCGGATGATGTTGTGGCCGCCCTTCTTGGCACTTAACATCTCTACCGATCCCGCAAGGATATACAAAGACCAAGGCTGGGCCGGTTTCCAGGATTGGCTGGGGGGAAGTTGAAACTGTGAATGGTCACAAAATGGTCACATTTGCTGGGTGTTATTCTATACCGTATCGTGTCGTTAGCTACGAATCCTTTATCAAACAACACTAAACGAAAGAGAGTAACAGGCATAAACAAGCTGGGCTATTAACTCTTAATCAGTAGGTTCTCGGTTCGACCCCGAGGCGGGCTGCCACGAAATTAGGCAGCAAAAAGCCCCTTCCAATTTGGAAGGGGCTTTTTGCTGCGATCTAGAAATAAGAAGCGATGCTGTGTGGTTAATCTACAATATCAGCAAATAAGACCATTCATTTGATGAGTTTAGTCAATTAATGGTCGGGGTGAGAGGATTTGAACCTCCGGCCTCGTCGTCCCGAACGACGCGCGCTACCCCTGATATACCGGGATCAGACTTGTTTGATAAGGCTTAGTAATTGTCGAGGCTCAAACCTTAAC
>VFHG01000271.1 GCA_009392075.1 SAR202 cluster bacterium | reverse complement strand
GGTGATCGAGGTGGGGTAGTCGCATTCCGACTAGACGATTTCGCGAAACAAGCCGTTGGTACCTCACTCAACCTCCTTTTGAGAAGGGAGTCTGATTTTCCGACCCCATTGCTGATCGAACTATATAACCCCCTTGTCTTGGAGACTGCTCATCTCCTCTGGATTCAAACCCAGCAAGCCGGTATAAATCTCGTGGTTGTCATATCCCAAGGGCACTGACCCCCGCCAGACCTCTCCCGGCGTTTTCGAGAACTTGGGGGTGATGCCGTTTCCCTTGACCTTTCTTCCTAGATTCAAATCTTCCCACTCGATATGGACGTTGCGCATCTGATAATGAGGGTCTTCGGCAATATCTTTGGGAGTCATAATCGGACAGGAGGCCACACCCCCCGCGTTCATAGTCTCCACCACATCCAGCACTGTGCGCTCCTCAATCCAGCCACGCAATATTGCGTCGAACTCAATCCCTCCAACTGAGTCTACATCAGTACGGGCGTTGGACCAGTGCTCGTCCGTGGGGTCAAGTCCAAGCACTCGGCAGGCACGGTCGAAAACCGTGCCTACGGCTGCGACAATCACCCAACCGTCGCTGGCTTGAAACACATCATAGGGTTGGAACAACCCCGCTTTATTGCCAGACCGCTCTCTCTCCAAACCCAATTCGTAGTAAGCCACCGTGGTGCCAGCCAGAATATGGTGGACGGCCTCGAATTGGGACAGGTCAATCACTTGCCCCTCCCCGGTCCGTTGGGCACTAATGTACCCGGCCAAGGCAGACCATAGACAAAACAAGGAGGTAATCCGGTCGCCAATCCAAGGTGCTGCCCGCACCGGAGGTTCGGGGTCGGGGAAACCGGTAAGGTGCATCATGCCGCCAAAGGCCTGTCCGATGAAATCGTAGGAAGCCCTACCCAAGTAGTCGGCGTGGCCGGTCTGGCCATATCCGGACACGTGAGCTATAACCAAACGGGGATTCGCTTTTAGCACTGTCTCGTCGTCGAGCCCCCAACCTGCGTAGGCACCGGGAATGGAGGCCTCCATCCAGATGTCGGCGTCGGTTATCAAGCGTAGAAACAGGTTCTTGCCCTCTGGTGCGCTCAAGTCCAAAGTAATATGGTGGGTATTGCGCCGGTCTTGGACCCAACCAGCAGCGACGCTACCGTTGTCTTCCCCGTCTTTGGCAATGGGAAACTCGAGATCTCTCCAAATATCCCCAACCCCTGGGCGCTCTATCTGAATCACTTCGGCTCCCATTTCGGCCGCCATTGCCGCCGCAAATGGTTGGGCTATAATCGTTCCGCTGGAGATGATACGCACCCCCTGCAATGGACCGAACTGCCGAGGTTGAAATGGGCTTCTTTCCGAAGTCATAGGTACCCCCTGTATAGACTTTCTACAAGCGCTATAAGTATAGAGGTTGGTTTTTAAAAACTGAAGCCGGGGCGTCTTTGCAACAGGGTTGTTTTAATAAGTGGAACAGGTTTCCGTAGAAACGAAGGCTGGTATGGTGTTATCAGTACCGCGAGAGCTACTTTCGTATCGGGTGTACGGTTTGGTTCGATTCTACCCAATCTCCCCGTCTGTGTGGCCACTTAACCTTCAAGTCGATTCATGGAACCTGGATGCCCAACCCATAGGAACTGGCTCTTTCTAACAGATTTGCTAACGAACCGAATCGCACAGATTAACACCAAGCATTACAAATATGCTTAACCAACTGTACGGAACGGCAATGCTATGCTCTTCATAATCCAATTCAGCAGATTCTTATCCTATTGACGGAAATTCACTCCAGAAACGCAGGAGGCCGAATGATCATACGCTTATACACCGGCGAAGATGGCCAAGCTCACTTCGAGGACCTTAACGTGCCCGCCGGGGATACCGAAACCGTCGCCCTCAAAGCCGGCGCCGAAATGACCTATCGCCGGTTCCCTAATGGGAGCTTCAGTGATTGGCACAACGCTCCTCGCGTCCAATACGTCATCGTGCTGTCTGGTCAGATGGAGATTGGAATCGGAGACGGGTCCAATCGGCTGTTGGGCCCGGGGGACATATTGCAGGTGGAAGACGTTACCGGAAAAGGCCATACCACCCGCTCTGTGGGTGAGCGCGTCTCGGCCAGCGTGCCCCTGCCAGGTTAAGGCGGGTGGGCAAGTATAGCCATCGGACTCCACTCGGGCAATCGGCCTGGAACGTTGGGCCTCCCCTACGGAGGGTACAAGACTAACCCCCGCCGTCCCGTATTCGATACTCGGAATAGATGGCCGCCATGAGTGGTCACATAAAGCGTATCCAATCCGCGGCCGCCGAAGGCGCAGTTGGTCGGCCAATCGACGGGCACTGGGTGCGTCTCCAAAACCCGCCCCGAAGGAGAGAACACGTATACCATCGGTCCCGGTCCGGCCTGCCGCCATCCACCACAGGCGATGATGTTCCCCTCGGTGTCCAGGCACATGCCGTCCAGTCCTCGGTGTACCCCGCGGAAGTCCTCCCCAAAGACATGCAACACGGAGAAATCTCCCAGCGTGTCGTCGTCGCGGAGGGGATAAGCGCGCAGGTCCCGTACACCTTGATAGTCGCTCTGTATCAAATAGAGAGTCCGCTCATCAGCGGACATCAAGATACCGTTGGGCGCGGATGTTCTGTGGGTCATGCGATTCAGGGTCCATCCGCCTTCAGCCTCTGCATCCGGGTCCAGCCGCAGCACAGAACTATGGTCCAATTCCCTTTGCTCAATGGGAATCCGCCCGTTGGGGTCGGTGAACCAGATGCGCCCTTTTCTGTCGATGGCCAGGTCGTTGGGCGTGTTGTGGCGGCTTCCGTTCAAATTGTGAGGGAGAGCGGCGCTGGTCCCGTCAGGATAAAATCGCAAAATGCATCGGCCTTCGCCTGAGCACCCGTAGAGGCTTCCTTCGGCATCGAACATCAGTCCATTGGTCCCGCTCGTCCCCGTTCGGTATTCGCTGCATTCGCCGGATTCGGGGTCGTAGCGCATGATTCGGCTGTTGGGAATGTCGGTAAACAGCATGGCCTGGCCGTCCCAAGCCGGGCCTTCAGACGTTCCTCCGTAGGGCCCGGCGACGAGTTCAAACACCCAATTCATGAATCCTCCCATCGGCCGGCGTCGACCGGCATATTGGCCGTTAGGCTAGGTCGCTCGATTTCTCCCACAATGTTTCCAGCAGGGCGCCGGGCGTCATGGGGAGGTGGTTAGTACGAACTCCGATCGCGTTGGCGATGGCATTGGCCACGGCCCCCATGGGGGGCACCAATGGAACCTCGCCCACGCCCCGCACTCCGAAAGGATGGCCGAGGTTGGCTACCTCTACGATGACGGTATCGATCATCGGGAGGTCGAGGCTTGTGGGCATTCGATAGTCCAGGAAACTGGAATTCAGCATCTCCCCTTCGTGGTCCACGAAATACTCTTCGTTGAGGGCCCAGCCGATGCCTTGGACCACGCCACCCTGTATCTGGCCTTCGACGTAGCTCGGGTGAATGGCTTTGCCAACGTCCTGTAATGCGGTATAGCGAAGGATATCCACTTTGCCGGTTTCCGGATCGACTTCCACATCGACTATGTGGAGGCCGAATGCGTTACCCACCCCGCCCGGGTTCGCGGTTGCCCGGCCGACGATGGGGCCGCCTGTAGCGTTAAGCCGGCGGGCGATTTGCTTCAGGGTGATCTTCAGCTCGGGGTCTTCTTTGTGGCTTAGTTCGCCGTTCGCAAATTCCACGTCCGCCTTGTTCACGTCCCATATGGTGGCTGCGCGCTCGATCAACTGGTTGCGCACGTCCTCCGCAGCCTGGTATACAGCGGTGCCCATCTTGAATGTAACGCCGCTACCGCCCGCGCCCGAACTGTAACCGATGGAGTCGGTATCGGCGATGGATGGTTTGATATCAGTGGCCGGAATTCCAAGAACTTCGGCAGCGTGCATTGCCATGGCGGCCCGGCTACCGCCGATGTCTGGAGACCCCTCTACCAGGCTGATGGTCCCGTCTGAATTGACGCTTGCTGTTGCGCTGGCAGGGCCGGTCCCATTGAACCAGGCACCGGCCGCGATGCCTCTGCCACGGTTCGGGCCTTCCAGCCGGGCGGCCAGGTGAGGGTGTTGCTGAGCAGCTTGCAGCACTTCAACCATTCCGATCCGCCGGTACGTGGGTCCCGCAGCCTGTCTGGTTCCTTCAGCCGAGGCATTTATCAGGCGGAATTCGATTGGATCCATGCCGATTCGGCCACAGATCTCGTCGACCAATGACTCGCTGGCGAATGCAGCGGGTGGCGAGCCCGGCGCCCTGTAAGCAGCCGATTTCTGGCTATTAATGACAACATCAAGCCCTTCGATATAGACGTTGGGGATATCGTAGGGACCGAATATGGTGCGGCAACCGGAAGGAACTGGCGAACCGGGGAACGCTCCGGCTTCAAAGACCAAATGGGCTTCCGCTGCTGTGATCTTTCCAGCGTTGGTGACTCCCATCTTCACCGTAATTTGGGTGCCTGAAGTAGGGCCGGTGCCGTGGAAAACCTCGGTGCGGCTCATGGTGATTTTGACCGGCTGGCCTGATTTCCGGGCCAGCGCCGCCGCCACCGGCTCCAGATAGCAGCCGCCCTGCCCCTTTCCGCCGAATCCGCCGCCAATCTCCATGGGTATGATCTTTACTTTGGAGACGGGCAGGCCGAGCAGGGTGGACGTATGATCGCGCAGCGCGAAGTGGCCTTGGCTGCTCGCCCATATGGTCACTGTATCATCCGCATTCCATTGGGCGGTGGCGGAATGAGGTTCGATGTAACCCTGATGGACGGGCTTTGTGTGATACTCCCGCTCCAGGACTAATTCCGCCTCCTTGAACCCTTGTTCCACGTCTCCCATGCGGAACTCAAATCGATTGGCGATGTTGGTTTGAAGGCCATCTTCGACGTTTCCCCAGCCGCCTGAGCGCATCGCCGGACTGCTCATGGTCAGGAGCCGGTCATGGAGAATCGGAGCCCCGTCCTCCATGGCGTCCAATGCGTTCAACACCGGCGAGAGGACTTCGTAATCAACGTCTAAAAGGGCGAGCGCTTCTTCGGCCAGGTGAGGGCTGGTGGCTGCCACAGCCGCAACGGCATGGCCATGGTACAGAGCCTTTTCGCGGGCCATGACATTTCGACTGTAGAACCCGTAATTAACGGGGGCGCCTTCCTCCTGGTCGGCCACTTCAGCAGAGACTTCCGGCAGGTCGGCGGATGTAACGACGGCTTTCACTCCCGGCAGCGCCAATGCCCGGCTGGGGTCGATGCTTCGGATACGGGCATGGGCGTGGGGACTACGCAATATCTTGCCGTGCAGCATCCCGGGCAGGTGTATATCGGCGGCGTAACGGGCGCGGCCCATCACTTTGTCGGGACCGTCATG
>VFHG01000270.1 GCA_009392075.1 SAR202 cluster bacterium | reverse complement strand
TAACGCCCCAATGCACGGCAACGGTTCCAAAACCGAGCCGCCGATAACCAACGTCTGACAATCCCAAGCCTGAAAGCATATCCGCCAGCCGGTCGGCTTCGAAGAAATGATCCACCGATTGGGGAAGATAGGTGTAGGCCGAAGAATCCCGGGCTACCAGGCGTCCGATCAACGGCACCAAGCCGTGGAACACCGGCCGAAAAAGAACTGACCGCAAGCCCGGTCCCATGGGAGAAAGCTCCAAGATGGCAACCCTGCCACTAGGGCGCACCACCCGGACCATCTCCGATAACGCCTTCGAAACATCGGGCATATTCCGCAGACTGAATCCTGCGGTGGCGCAGGCAAAGCTATCGTCGGCAAAGGGCAGAGAAAGAGCGTCACCGGTCATCATGGACACCGAGTTGGACATTCCCCGGCCCATCACTTTGGCCTCAGCCCTTGCCACCATACCCGGCAGCAAGTCAAGGCCCACGGCGTGGTCAACCTCAGGACGCTGCGCCAATTCTAGGGCCAGGTCCCCCGTGCCGCTGGAAACATCTATGGCTGGGCCGCTTAGTCCTTGTGCCGCCAGAGCCGCAGTCTGCTTCTTCCAGCGGCGGTGCATTCCCAAGGTCATCAGGTCGTTCATCAGGTCATAGCGGCCTGAGATACGAGAGAAGAGGTCGGCAACGTAGCGTTGTTTCTCAGCGCCCCGGAGTTCAGCCATAAAGAGGTTTGGGCTAGGCCTCTGGGCCCTGATATTGCATGTCTTCGGGCATCGTTCGGTCCAGACCCAGGGCCACAAAAATCCGGGCCACCACGAAATCTACGATGTCGCTGATCCCCTGGGGCCTCAAGTAAAACGCGGGTTCCGGCGGGACGACCACGGCGCCCATCCGGCTCAGGGTAAGCATGTTCTCAAGGTGGATACTGTGCAAGGGAGTCTCCCTAGGCACCAACACCAACGGCCGCCGCTCCTTCAAGCAAACATCCGCGCTACGTAGGAGCAGGTTACCTGAGAGCCCTCCGGCAAGTGAGGCGATGCTGTTCATGCTGGCCGGAACGATCACCATGCCTGCCGTTGGGTAGGTGCCGCTGGCAACCGGAGCCCTCAGGTCGTTGATGGGATAGTGGACAAATGCAGGGTGTTCCTGCCACTCGATCAGCGTTTCGTTGAAATTATCGACCATCTCCTCCTGCCAGACGAGCCGTCCGGCGTTGGAGCAAAGCGCCACGGTGGGTATGTCGCGGCGCAGCAGTTCGTCAACCGTGGCCCGGGCCATCGCCGCTCCACTGGCACCGGTTATCCCAACCACCACTGGGTTGGTTTTCATCGAGTTTGCGGCGGTCATAGTTCCACCGCCAGGATTGTAAATAACAAAAGAACCATCGATATCACGCTGTTGTACTGGAAGAGTGGCGACCGTAATTTAGACAGGTCATCGGCCTTAAGCAGTCCGTTCTCGCCGGCGAGCAATGTGACCGCGATAGCCCAGCCGATGAAATAGTAAAATGACAGGTCCATCCAAAAGCCCAAGGCCAATAGGGCGGCGGCGGCGGTAGCGTGCATCAACCGGGTGGTTCGCAATGCTGCGGCGATACCCCATCGCTTGGGGAACGAATTTATGCCGTATGACCGGTCGAATTCTAGGTCGGCACATCCGTAGACGATGTCGAAGCCACCGGCCCACAGGGCGACCACTACCGACAGCAGCACCGCTTCGGGGTCGAGACGTCCGGTCACCGCTATCCAGGCAGCGGACGGGGAGATAGCCAACGCCCAGCCCAAGAAGAAGTGACAGGCCCAAGTGTAGTACTTGGCGAAGGAATACAGGACCACGTAGGCCGCGGCCACCGGCGCCAGGGCCAAGGCCAGCCCGTTCAATTGAGAGGCGGCAAAGAAGAACACCCCTATACCCACAACCATCAACCCGAACACTTCGAAGGGCTTAAGTTTTCCAGTCGGCAGGTGGCGATCGGCAGTACGGGGGTTGTGGACGTCTTCTTTCCGGTGAAAAAACCGGTTGGCGGCCATTCCAAGTGTCCGCACGCCGGTTAAGGCCACGGTGATCCAGATGAAAACGCTCCAGCCTGGCCATCCGTCGGCGGCCAAGATCATCCCCATGAAACAGAATGGCAGGGCATAAAGGGATTCCCAGACTCGGATGGTGGTCAGATACCGAGGCACCCTTGTGGCAATGATCGAAGCGGGGTTTTTGATTGCATTGGCGGCAGACATGTTCAGTATCTTCTCATATCGCACAGATCAGAGGGGTTGACAGTATCGGTTCCATTATCGCCAAGCAAGCTTCGCTCAAGATAACCCGTACTCGGTCCATTTTCCGTCGACCAAGTCTTTTACCGCTGCGTCCATCTCGATGTCTGGCGGCCAGTCTTTTTGGCGTGCGCCCTCACCAGCCCATTTGATGGTTGCGTCGAGACCGACCTTGCTGCCAAACTTGGGGGTAGAGGAACCGATGTCCAGGTCATCGATGGGCCCGTCTGCGAACACGAAATCCTGTCCGGGGTCGATGTTGTTTGTAACCCGCCAGGCGACCTCTGAGATATTCTGGACATCGACGTTATGGTCCACCACTATGATGGTCTTCACCAGGCTCATCAGTCCCAGCCCCCAGAGACCGTGCATCACTTTGCGTCCTTGTCCCGGATACTCCTTCTTGATGGACACGATAACCAAATTGTGGAAGGAACCCTCAGCCGGCATGTTTAAGTCTACAATCTCGGGCAGGATGAGCTTCATCATGGGCAGGAAAACCCGCTCAGTTACCTTGCCCATCCAGTAGTCTTCCATCGGTGGGCGGCCCACGATCGCGGCCGGGTAGATGGGGTCTTTCCGGTGGGTGATGCAGGTAACATGGAAGACCGGATACGGGTCTTCCATGGAGTAGTACCCGGTATGGTCGCCAAAGGGGCCCTCGTCCCGTTCTTCTCCCGGCGTCACGTAACCTTCCAGCACGATCTCTGCCTGGGCCGGCACCAAGAGGTCGTTGGTCTTGGCCTTGACTAGTTCCACTCCCTCTTCGCGGAGGAACCCGGCAACCGCCATCTCATCCATGTCTGGGGGTAGCGGCGCGGAGCCTGTCCAGATGGTGGCCGGGTCGCCGCCCAAGGCCACCGCCACATCCAGTTTTTCCAGGCCGAGTTCGTGGCTCAGACGGTAATGGTGAGTGCCGACTTTATGGGTCTGCCAGTGCATGCCGGTGGTCTGTTTGTCATAGACCTGCATCCGGTAGGTACCGTAGTTCTGGATACCGGTCTCCGGGTCCTTGGTGATGACCAAGGGCAGGGTGATGAAGGGGCCGCCGTCGAGGGGCCAGCATTTAAGTATGGGAAACTTGTATAGATCTACATCGTCCCCTTGGATAACTACTTCTTGGCAGGGGCCGTTATTCACGGTCTTAGGCTGGAAAGACCCCATCTGCACTAACTGGCCCAGGGTCCTCAGCTTGTTCATTATTCCCTTGGGCGGGCCGTGCATCAGGTCCAACAAGCCTTCGACCCGGCCAACCAGGTCGTCCACATGCTCTACCCCCAGCGCCCAGGCCACCCGTTGGTGAGAGCCATACATGTTGACCAACAATGGGGTGTCAAAACCGGTGACGTTTTCGAACAACAAGGCTGGGCCGCCCGCCTTGATCACCCTGTCCGTGATTTCCGTGATCTCCAGCTCATGGCTTACTGGCGCAGTGATCCGGCGCAGCTCGCCCTTATTTTCTAGGAAGCTGATGAATTCTCTTAGGTCTTTGAATTTCATATTTGATTGAGGCCTTAGGTCTTGCTCATTCGCGCCAAGTTTTTCAGAAAAGCAAGGACATTGTATCCGTTGGCAAGTCATGGCTTCAATCTGACAAACGCCCGGCTGATAAAACCAAGGGGATAAAACACTAGAAATAAAAAAAGGCCGACAATCGTCAGCCCTTTTTTGGTTCCGCGATGCTTCGGCTCAGCTTAATCGACTGGTGAAGACTCGGCGCGCATCTTGCTGAAACAATCACTGCAATAAACCGGCCGGTCGCCCCGGGGACGGAAAGGCACCATGGCGTCGTTGCCGCACTCGGCGCAGGTGATTGGGTACATTTCCCTTGGTCCGTCTTGGTACATACCCCCAGACCTTTGTTCGGAGCGGCGCACTGCACGGCAGCTACGACATCGCTTGGGTTCGTTGCCAAAACCCCTCGCCTGGAAAAACTCCTGTTCGCCCGCAGTAAAGATGAATTCTCCGCCGCACTCCACGCAAGTTATTGTCCTGTCTGCTAATGCCACTGATTGACCTCCTGGGTCTCTTCACCCCTAGTTTGGCTTTACCAGTCAAGTGACGCCGGTTAGAAACACCCCTCAATCCCATTCCATCCCTAGCTGTTTTGGAGACCAGCTCGATTTGACCCTGGTTTTGCCTGGGGCACATTATACCCATTAACATGCGTGTTGCAAGCGTAATTTACGCCTATTCTTAATCCTGAGGACAGAGGTAATCGAGTATTCCGATTCCCAATATCAGACGAATTCCGTAATCCCGATAGCTATTAAATCATCACCATAATCTATCGATTGACCGGGTTCCCTTGTTGACATAATCGATATCATCAACGAGGCTGAGAACAGCGGGTCGACCCAACCGTCAATCGTTGATCGGAATTTGTGAGATCGTGGAAAAATCCGGCGAGGAAACCCTGCGAGACCTAAATTTAGGGTGTTGAACCGGGCTCCGGTTCTC
>VFHG01000269.1 GCA_009392075.1 SAR202 cluster bacterium | reverse complement strand
TGGGGGCAGCCAACCCGGTCATACCGGCAAGGCCGAACAGGGCAACGATCTGCCAAGGCGCATTGGCCCGGTTAAATCCGATTAGGGCCGCGCCGATGATTGCCGCGGAGGCGGGTATGAGTACCCTGGGCCCGTATCGGTCGATGAGACGCCGAACGAAGAAGCTGGAGACCCCAGTGGCGATCCGCCGGGCGGTTATAGCCCAACCCAACTGGCTGCGCCTCATTCCCAAGGCATCGCCCATGGAAATCACGAACAGTCCGAAACTAAGGTTTCCCGTGGCCATGGTGGAGAAGTTGACCAGCCACATGACTGCGACGATCACCCAGCCATAGAAAATCCCGTTGGAGCGGATCAAACCCCTATCGGGAGGAGAGAAATCGCCGGCGGAATGCAAACTAGATGATTCGCGAGCCGGTGGGCTTGGTCCCGATGATCCCGGTCTGGTCCAGTTGGTCGATCTCCAGCCCGGTCAGTCCTAACAGTTCGCCGTAGACCTCACGGTTGTGCTGTCCCAGTGTTGGCGACGGCCAGCGGACTACTCCGGGGGTTGCTGACATCTTCCACGGTATCCCCGGATACTGCTTGGGCCCCACCTGTGGGTGGTCAACTGTGACGAAAGTACCCCGGTCTTTATAGTGGGCGTCTTGTAACAGATCTGGGCCACGGAGTACGGGTCCGGCGGGGACGCCCAACCGTTGCAGTTTGCTGGACAAATCATAGGCCTCTAGACCGATGGTCCACTCCGAGATGATCTGGTCCAGGTCGTCGTGGTTTTCACGACGGGCTTCGTTGGTGGCGAACCGAGGGTCGTCGACCAGTCCGGCGGCATCCATGGCCTGAGCCAGGCTCCGCCACTGGTCTTGGTTGGTGGCCGCGATGGTCACCCAACGGTCTTCTCCGGCGCAGGGGTAGCTGTTGGCCGGAGCGTACCAACCCGAGCGGTTGCCCCGGCGTTCCGGTTCCTGCCCGGTCATCTGATAGGCCAGCACCTCCGGCCCCATCAATGCAACCGAGGACTCCTGCTGTGAGACATCGATGTACATGCCCTTGCCGGTGCGGCGGCGGTGGCGCAGGGCCGCCATCAGGACCCCAGCGGCGTGGGAGCCGGTGATGGGGTCTCCGTGGTTGATTCCTGACTTCATGGGCCCCTCGCCCCGGTAGCCGGTCATGTGGGCCATGCCGGATAGCTGCTCCTGGCCGATGCCGTAGCCAAGATAACCTTTCCAGGGACCGGTGTTGCCGAAGGCCGGCATGGAGACATAGATCAGGTCGGGCCTATGTTTCCGCAATTCCTCGTAGGTATAGCCCAGCCTTTCCAGGCTTCCCTGCCGGAAATTCTCGATGACGATATCGCTGATAGACACCAACCGCTCGAAGACCCTTCGGCCTTCGGCCTTTTTCAGTTCCAGCGTCACGCCGTACTTGGACATATGCAGGCAATTGAACCAGCCGTTTCGGTTCCAGGGCTCATCTCCGGGTTCCCCGTCGGGGTATGCGGCGATGCCTTTGGCCGGGTTGATTGGACCCCGGTGGGAGTCGTAGACGCTAAGGGACTCCATCTTGATGATCTCAGCGCCCATGTCGGCGAACAGTTTCGTGCAATAAGGCCCCGCCCAGATGCGGGATAGGTCCAATACGCGATAATTCTTGAGTGGCATTCTCTCGGGAGGTTTCTGCATGCCGCTACACCCCCTCGCTCTGAGCCAGCACGCCCTGGTCCACCAACTCCGACACCTGCGCTCTTGAGTAGCCCAGCCAGGACGTTAGCGCCTCGGCGGTATGTTCCCCAAGCAGCGGCGCCCGTTTGAAGACCCAGGCATCGACGCTGTCTTCGGGCATGATTGGAGCGCCGGGGTAGGTTAGCTTTCCAGCCACCGGATGATCCAGTTCAACGAAATAGTCCCGGTCCAGAAGCTGCTCCATCTGAAGGATGTCTTCCATGGTGGCGACGAAGCTGAAGCCTAACCCGCTTTCCTGCCCGGCCTTGAAGATGTCTATCTTGTCGTTGTCGATGAGGAAGGGCAGCATGTAGGCATCCACTTCGTCGGCGTGCTCTAGTCTCCCGGCCCGGGAAGTGAACCGGGGGTCGGACAGCTCTTCTCTTCCCATGATCCGGGCTACCTCCGGCCACCGTTGGTCCGGCCCGGCGATGATGCCAACGTGGCCGTTCTGGCAGGGGTAGATGCCCCAGGCGGCGCGGCCGTAGCCCCGGTTGCCCACACGGCTATATTCCTGGCCCGAGTAGCTGAACTGCATCAGCGCGTTTTCCAAGATGTTGGTGGCGTATTCGGCGATGGACACATCGATCTGCTGGCCCTCGCCGGTCTCCTCGGCGTACATAAGCGCGGCCATGGTAGCGGCGAAAGCGTTCTGTCCCGCGCCCAACTGGGCCAAAGGCATGCCCTCTCTCAATGGCTCCTGCTCCGGCTCTCCGGTGATATTCATTAATCCGCCGATGGCGTAGAGGTTCAACTCCGACGCTTTCCAGTCGCGGTAGGGGCCGGTCTGGCCAAAGTTGGAGATAGACGTCACCACCAAAGCCGGATTGGCTTTCTTAAGGTCGTCATAAGAAAGCACCAAACTGTCCATGCCGCCGGGGGCGAAATTCTCCACCAGGATGTCAGCCTTGGCAGCCAGCTCCAGAATCACCCGCCGTCCACTGGATGACTTGAGGTCTAACGCCAAACTCTGCTTGGCGGTATTCAGATAAAGAAACCAAGCCCCATCTTCCGGAGCAGAATCTCCGGTAATGACCTCCGCTCCAGAAGAAAACGGCCCCAGCCACCGCATTCCGTCACCCGCTCCGAGCCGCTCAACTTTGATTACGTCCGCGCCAAGTCCAGACAGCAGTTTGGTGCAATATGGCCCGGCGATATAGTGGGTAAGGTCCAATACCTTGACCCCTTCTAGTAGTCCTGGCATCCACAAGTCTCCAAAAAATATGGCTGCCTCGGCAGCCGCTGAAATTGTTGCACCGGCAGTAGGGAATTGCAACCACGCCTGTGCCCTGTCTTGGATTATGGTATTCTTCTGCCCATCCAGCCTGCTTCCCTAAATTCCCGGCGTCCCTAATTTCATAATAGGCGGCCCGTGAGGCCGCTGGAGACAACCGATATGGAACGTCCCATTTTTCAGCCGGTGGGCACTCCGGTAGAAGAACTGGATACACCGGCGTTGGTCCTGGACCTGGATGTCATGGACAAGAACATTCAGACATTCCAGGGCTATTTCGCGGCAAGGACGGCCAAAGCCAGGCCTGTGGTTACCAGCCACCTGTGCCCCCAGATAGCCCATCGGCAACTGGACGCCGGCGGCACTGTGGGCGGCATCGCCGTGACCACTCTGGGTGAGGCCGAGGTTTTTGCTAACTCGGGGTTCGACGACATTCTACTGGCCAACCAGGTGGTGACCGTCTCCAAGATTCGGCGGCTCTGCGCCCTGGCCGCCCAGGCAAGCATCGGTATCGCCGTCGACAACCTGGACAACGCTCAGCAACTATCATCTGGGGCCGTGGCGGCCGGAGTGGAGTTGCAGGTCTTGGTTGAGATCGACGCCGGCATGGGCCGTTGCGGGATATCCCCAGGTGTCGAGGCATTGAAGCTAACCCAGAGAGTCGACGGACTGCCAGGGTTGAAGCTGGTCGGCATCATGGGTTCGGTACCAGGCCCCAAGGGTGGCGACGATCCATCAGAACATGAATCCCAGACCAAAGCCAACCTTCAAGTGATTCTGGATAGCAAAGAGGCGATGGAACAGGGCGGATTGTCCATCGAAGTGGTCAGCGTCGGCGGCGCCCACTGCTATGCCCAAGCCATTCAAATGGCCGGAGTAACCGAGGTCCGCGCCGGACGGTATCCGCTGATGGACCACCGGCTGAAGTCCTTCCTCCCCGATCTTAACCCTGCGGCCAAGATATTGGCGTCGGTGATCTCCCACCCAATAGATGGAATGGCCGTCTTAGACGCGGGCCATAAGGCAACGGCCCCTGACCAAGGCAGGCCCGTTCTGGAGGGGATCGACGGCGCGGAAGCCACCCGGTTCAGCGCCGAGCACGGCATCGTCGAATTGGAAGGCGACGCCCAGAGCAAACTGAACCCCGGCGACAAAGCCTGGCTAGTGCCCTACGAACTGGGCGTCAGCGTCAATCAGTACGATTACTTCCGCGCTGCCAAGAACGGCAAACTGGAAGGCTTCTGGCCCATCTCGGCCCGAGGAAGACTGGCGTAGACGAGCAATCAGCTTTCGGCTTCCTGATTGCTGACGCCTAAAATCGGAGATTATTAAATGAACGAACATTACCGGCCCACTCCTGGAACGCCCATTGAAGACTTGGACACTCCTTGTCTGATTATTGACATGGACGATCTGGACAACAATATTGACGTCATTGCCAGCACGTATGCCGGCACCACCGCCAAGCTCCGGGGCCATGCCAAGAACCACAAGACCCCGGCCATCGCCCACCGGCAGATACGCCGGGGCGGGACCGTGGGCGGGGTCTGTGCTGCCAAGGTGTCCGAGGCCGAGGTCATGGTCCACGGTGGAATTGCCAGCGTGTTCATCACCTCGGAGATAGTGGAACTGATGAAGATCGACAGACTCTGCTCCCTGGCCGACCAGGCCGAGTTGCTGGTGGCCTGCGAACAAGCAGCCAACGCCAGAGATATCTCCAAGGCGGCAACGGCCCGGGGGGTGGAAATTGGGGTGATCATCGAACTGGAGACCGGTCTGCGCCGTTGTGGAGTGCGGGAGATCGACCAAGGAGTGGCCCTGGCCAAGGAGATCGCATCACTGCCCGGGTTGCGCTTCCGAGGGGTGATGAGCCACCAGACGATTCCCGACATGCCCGACAGGGAAGACCGGGCTGTGGAGGCCAACCGCGCCATCAAGGGTGTGATCGACCTCAAGGATGCCATTGAGGGGCAGGGTATCCCCATGGATATCGTATCTACGGGGGAAACCTGGAGCTATGATGTGGCCGCGGAGATTCCCGGCGTCACCGAGATTCAGGGCGGCAGCTACCTGATGATGGAGACCCACTACAGCTACATGACCGAGTTCCATTACGCGGGGAAGATTCTAACCACTATCATCAGCACACCCAGGCCTGGAATTGCCATTGGCGATGCCGGTGTACGCGCCGTGAGCAGCCTATCCGGCATGCCCACCGTGTTTGAACGGCCCGGTGTCACCGTGGCGGCTCTGGACAGTGACCACGCCGTATTCAAGCTTGAATCCGGAACCAGCCTGAAAGTTGGCGACCAAGTTCTGCTAATACCGGCCCAACAAGACGCCATGGTCAGCCGCTGGGACCGATTCATCGGCCTACGCAAAGGCAAAGTGGAAGTGGTCTGGGACATCACAGCCCGAGGTTGTCACAATTAGCTGACAGCTGACAGCTGACA
>VFHG01000268.1 GCA_009392075.1 SAR202 cluster bacterium | reverse complement strand
AGTCTCCCGTTGTTACGGGTTCACCCAGGTTGAAGAGCGGTAGAAACTCAGGCTTGGGCTTAAGTCCGAGTACCAATCCCTGGACCATGTCTACATATACGCCGTCCAGCATAATGCTCAGCAACTGGTGGCGCTCCTCCAGCGTCGCCGCCCCCAGGCCTCCAACAGCCCTTCTATGTGGTCCCCGTAGCGTACGACCTCGTCATCGGCCGAGACCTTGGTAGCGTCCAGCGCGGCTTTGGTTAAAGCGGCAAAGCGAATCAATCGGAGTGGTCATATGCGTCACCCCTTCGGGAGCCACGGCCCTTCTTCCAATGGCACATTCATTGAGACCCGAATCCCCTGGCCGATCCCTCGGGTGATGTGACCATGCCCAGTGGTGTCCTGTGCGATGAGAATATCGCCCGGATTGAGGCGTTTGATTGTCCCATCGGCCACTTCAATTTCGGAAATACCCTCCAAGTGCACGACATACTGGATGCGTGAAGCGTTGTGGTAGTCATCGACTGAAGGTGACTGGTTTTGATTCAGCCTGGTAGGGCCATCTCCGATATGCTTGATGATTTCGGCAAATTGATCTGTGGATACGTCAAAAAGAAGTGACTCGCCGTCTGAGCCAGGGTAGACCGTTACTATTTGTACCATCAGAGCCTCCGCTTTATGTTGTTGTTTCCAGGCAAAATGCCTGACGCCCGTTGTCTAAAGATTAACGGCTCCCTGCCAGGTATGAATCGGTAGCTCGTTTCAAGCCGGCCCTTCGGTTAGCTTGGAGCGCGTCTTTCATGCTGGCAGACCTTTGCTGGGAATCTATGATTCCCGTGAGGCTACCTTGGTAGCGGGGCATGACGTAGCGAGCCATCAACTCGTAACTCCGGTGCAATTTGTCGCGAGGCGCCCAGTCCTCTGCCCGCAACAGCAGTCCGCCGAACCCACCACTGGCTTCTTGGAGGCGTTCTATGCCGGCGATGCAATCGTCCGGGGTTCCCACGATCCACTGGTTGTGTTCCACCATATAGTCGACCACTTCATTGGCGGGCACGTCAGGGATCGGGTTGCCGTTGGTCCCGCCGGTGTATTCGGTCACCACACGGCCGGCTCCAACTCGGATATCTTCGAATGCCTGTTCTCGGGTTTCCGCCAGATGACACCCAACGGACAGCCGCCAGTCCTCACGGCGCACGGTTTGGCCGTGCTCGGCCGCCGTTTCCTCTGCGATGCTCCACTGGTCTTTCAACGAGGTGCTTCTGATGGCATCGCGAGGCACACTTAATGAGATTACCGAGACGCCGTGCTTGCCTGCTAGAAGTACGCCGGCAGGCGATTGGACCGAGGCAACGGCCACCGGCAAAGTCGGCTTCTGATAGGGCCGGAGCTGTAGTGTCGCATCTTTCAACTTGAACCAATCGGTCTCGCAAGTTACCGGCTCGGAGCCGTCCAGGAGCTGCATGATCACCCCCAACGATTCGTCCATCATCTCCCGTTGGCGCTCCGGATCAATACAAAACATATTCGCGTCGGACGCCAGTGCTCCGGGCCCAACGCCGAGCATCACTCGTCCTCGGGTCAGGTGGTCCAGCAGCACCATCCGGTTCGCCACCATATAGGGATGGTGGTAGGGCAAACTGACTACGCCGGTACCCAGGCGGATGTGGCGGGTCCGGCCAGCTGCGGTGGCGATGAATACCTCGGGAGATGCAATAGTCTCCCAGCCCCCGCTGTGGTGCTCGCCGATCCAGGCTTCGTCGAATCCCAGATCATCCAGCCATTCGATTAACTCAAGGTCACGTTCCAGGGCCAAAGTGGGGTTCTCACCTACCCGGTGAAAAGGGGCCATAAAAGTCCCGAACGTCATGTTGTCAGTCAATGCAGTCAAAGAAATCTCCTCCATCTTGCATAAATTTAACCTTAATCTGCGCCAGTCGGGTAAGCCGTCTTGCTCAACCCAAACACTTTCAGAGTGAAAGCATATTCAAGGGCCACTTCTTTCAGCCGGTCGAACCGGCCAGAGGCGCCGTCGTGTCCGGAATCCACGTGAATCTTCAACTAGAACCCAAGGTCACTCTCATGACCGAGTGTAAACCTTGTCCGGCGTTATCTTCACCAGGACCCGGGGTTGGGTCTTCCAACGCTCCACATACCCGTCAACCTGATCGGCCTCCACATACCGCTGGATAACCTTGCGGGCATCGTCCCAAATATCTCCATCATCGACCGTCGCTCGACCCTGAAATACCACGTAATCTGAAGCAAGGGGTGGTTCATAGACACAGACGGACATCCTGTCGTCACGTCTCAGGTTAAAAAATTTCAGGCGCTCCTTTGTTGTGACGAACATCAATTTGTCCCCGTCGTAGTAGTACCAATTGGGTGAAAGATGAGGCGACCCATCTTTATTAATGGTCGCCATTACGGCCATCTTTATGCCTGCTAAGAATTGATCGATTTCCTGTTTGTCCATTTTCTTCGCCTCTTTCCCATCTGCCTACTTATCCCGGCAACTCGGTGATTGACACCCAGACCGGAGCGTTTCCCAACGGATAGGTCTCAAGAGGGGTCAACTTTCCTGAATCAGAGTTGACGCTGAACGACGCCATGCGGCCCGATTCTTGGCCGGCGGAGTAGAGAAATCTGTCCTGAGGGCCAAGGCACAACGCGTTGGGTCTCGCCTCGGAGCCAACGATGCCGTTGCCGGTCAACTGCCCGGTGGCGGTATCTATCGAAAAACAGGCGATACTGTCGTGCCCCCGGTTGGGAGCGTAAAGGAACCGACCTGACGCAGAGACCTGAATCTGAGAGCAGGTGTTCCGCTCGGTGTAACCTTCCGGCAGGGTGGTTATGGTCTGAAACGCTGACAGCGTTCCATTGCCGGTGTCCAGCCGATAGCCGGTTACACTACAGTCCTGTTCGTTGGAAAAGTACAGGACGTCCAAAGAGGGGTGAAAACAGAAGTGGCGCGGGCCTAGAAACTCTTCCGGCTCCACCTTGGCAGGCGAATTTGGGGTGAGATGGCCGGTGTTTTCATCGAACTTAAACTGGAAGATGGCGTTGGGTCCGTTGCCGGCGATGTGCGGCACAAACGCGTAACTATTGGTCGAGTCGGTCTGCATCGCGTGGGCCCCGGTCGCCGTGGCCAGCCATTCGATGGGTGGGTCCCCAACCGATCCATCAGCGCCGATCGGATGCACCCCAACATGGGCGCCTTGGTAATAGGCCGACAGCACAAACTTGCCTTTGCGATCCGTGGCTATATAAACGGGCCAACCCTCGACGGGTATCGTACCGTTTTGGGTGAGCCCTCCGCTGTCCTGGTCGATCTGAAAGCTGGCTAGCTGTGGCGTATCGCGGCATCCCGCGTAGAGGAACTTCCGGTCCGGGCTGATCGCCATTGTGAACGGCCCGCCGGGAATGGAGACCTCAGCCTGAGGGGTTAGCTTTCCCGTTTGCGGCTCTATGGTGTGGACCAATATTTTGTCATCCTCTTGCAATGCAACATACATGTAATAAGGCATACTTCCCTCATTCCGTTTGGATCTTTACGGCGTTACTCCATATCCCCGGCATTGTAGACGACTTAGCGCGAGACAGGCCACAACTATCCTAATTGCGGCCAAAGGTTAACGACCCGGTCCCCTGGGGGCAAACCCGCTAACAGTTTGCCCATCGGGGTCATGTAAAAGCCTTTGTAGCGGTGTTACATTAAAGTCTCAAGCTACTCTTTTCAACCAAGCAATCGACCCAATTTGAACCCACCGAGATGCCTGGAGAGTTAGTTGCTTGGCGGTTCGACTCTACTCGATCTCCCCGTCTGTGTGGCCACCGCACCCTCGATTCAATTTAGGAAACCTGGATACACACCCCATAGGGATTGGCTCGTTCTAACAGATTTTCTAACGGACCGAATTGCGCAGATTAACACCAACCATCACAAACACACTCAACCAACCGTATGGAACGGCCATGCCGCGGCCTTCATAATCCAATTCAGCAGATTCCGTAACTGCCCTGCGGAGGCAGTAGCTGTCCGGAGAAGCGGACTATTTCTAGGCACAGTAATCCTCCAGGGTATCTTCCCTGGACCTGTATTGATGAGCCTTGCTAACAGCCTGCTAACGGCAGGGCTCATGGCCACCTTCGGTGCAAGTACGCCTTCAAGGCCAGCTACTGCGGAAGCTTGCATACCTGGCAGCACGTGGGAATAGGTGTCCATCGTCAACCTGGTGCTGGAATGCCCCAGACGCTCCGAGACCACCTTCGGGTGAACGTTCATCTTCATGAGTAGCGTGGCGTGGGTATGCCGGAGATCGTGCAGCCTGACCCTACTCAGCCCGGCTTTACCGGCGATGCGGCTGAAGGCTTGTGTCACCGAACCGGGCCTTATCGGACTTCCGTCTGGGTGGGAGAACACGAGGGTCTCCGGAGTTATGTCCACCCCCAGCGCCCGGGCCTCGTCTTCCTGAGTCGCCTTTCTGGTCCTCAGGATCTGGCAAGAACTCGGCAGTAAAGCGACCTGACGTCTTGACCTGGGTGTCTTGGGCCTGGACTGGACGAAGCTCCCATCATCCAGGTGGTGCAGCACACTTGTGATCCTCAGGGTCGCTGCATCAAGGTCCACGTCCTGCCACCTGAGACCCAGGACTTCGGACCTCCTCAGTCCCGTCCAGATGAGGGTGTGTAGTACCGGGTACCACCTGGTCTCCCTGCAGGAATCTAGAATCAAGTTGGCTTC
>VFHG01000267.1 GCA_009392075.1 SAR202 cluster bacterium | reverse complement strand
AATCAGTCCAACGGCGATTGGCGCAACCGCAAAGCCATGACGCCGAGCTAAGAAACCGATGACCCCAAATATCAGGGCAATCCAGACGTCGAGGAGTGAGGAGCTGAGCGCATAGGCTCCAATTACAGCGAGTGCGAAGACAACAGGCCAGAGCATTTGCAGGGGAACCAGGGAAATGCGTGCAAACAGCTTCGAGGCATAGAGCCCCATGGCCATAAACATCAGGTTGGCTAGTAGCATCGCACCGAAAATCTGGTAGACCTTGTCGACCTGTTCAGTAAATAGATAAGGTCCAGGGCGCAGACCATGCACCATCAAACCGACTAAGATGACTGCCGTCGTTCCGCTACCAGGTATGCCGAGCACCATGGTCGGCACCATGGCTCCCCCGGTGGCAGCGTTGTTCGCGGCCTCAGCGCCAGCGATGCCTTCGATCGCACCCTTTCCGAACTCCTCCTTGTTTTTTGACCACCTGCGCGCCTCAGCGTAACCAATCATTGAGGCCACAGTTGCCCCTTCGGCCGGAAGTATTCCGATGAATGTGCCGATCCCGCAGGAGCGGAGCACAGTCTTCCAGATCCGTTTGTAGTCTTCTCGCGAGGGCAATTTGACCGCCTTCATACCAATCTTGTCGACGATACGATTAACCCGACTCGACTGAACCAGTAATTCCGACATCGCGAATAGCCCGATAAAAACCGGTACGAAGGACAATCCTTCATAAAGCTCATAATTACCGAACATGAACCGTTCAATTCCGGTGGTGGGTTCGGATCCTATTGTCGCCAGCCACACCCCGAAGACACCGCCCATTAGATTCCGCACGGTACCGCCGGCACTGATCGAGGCAAGCATTGAGAGGCCGAATAGAGCCAGAGCAAAATATTCCGGTGGTCGAAACTCATAAGCAACCCGTGCCAGCATTGGAGCCGCAATACAAAGCACGATTATCGAGAACACGCCCCCGATCGTACTCGATACCACGGCGATCCCAAGCGCTCGGCCCGCTTCTCCTCGTTGCGCAAGAGGATAGCCGTCGAACGTCGTCGCAGCTGCAGCGGATGTCCCGGGGGTGTTAATCAAGATCGCGGTTATAGATCCAGCGAAGGTAGCCGATACGTAAATCGTCGCCAGCACAGCAATTGCATGAACTGGCTCCATGGTCAGCGTAAACGGCAGCAGTAGAGCAGCACCGGTTGTCGCACCGAGACCAGGTAGCACACCGATGACCACACCCATAATCGTGGTAAGCAGAATCAAAAGAATGAGGTACGGATCCAAAACAACCGAACCCATCGCTTGTAGGGCTTCAACCATGGAAGTGCCGATTACCCGTAATACCAGTTGGTGAATAAGCCGCGCGGAAAACGAACTCTCAGAACCAGATCAAATAGAAAAAAAATGGAAACCGGTGTAGCGAGTGCTAACGTTCCTGCGACAAGTATCCGCCGCTCGCCCCACAACAGGCACATAGCAAACATGACCACTGCGATCCCTATCATCATGTCGACATAGACTGTAATTGGAAAAAACATTACGAACAGTACAATCGAACCCCAGGTCTGGGGGCCTTCCCACTGGACTTTGCCGGGAGACTCTTTCCGGTACTGAGATGCAAGAAGAGCCGCCAGAATCAGGTTAATCACCATCAGGAGGATGGGGAAAACTCGCGGCTGCAGGCTGTCCCCGACAATCATCGGGGGTGACAGATCGAGTTGCACAGCCGCACAAATCACTGCGATGGAAAAAGCCGCAATGACTCCAGGGATGATTAGAAACCGCATGTCAGGCGAGGAACGGTGCTTCCCAAAGAAAGCACCGTATCCTTGAGTTGCAACCGAGTTTACTTAAGTCCCATTTCCTCAAGTGCCGGACCGAACTCGCCGACCATAGACTTAATCTGCTCGCCCCATGCGCCGGAGGCCAGTGGAGAAGTCTCGTCAAGGCCGGAGTTCTTGAGATAAGCCTGATACAAGGAATGTTTCATGGCTTTCATCAAGCCTTTTTCGAGCTCGTCGCGCCGCGCCGGATCGACGCCGGCGTGAGTCACGAAGCCACGCGTGGTCGAAAGCACCAAGTCGATGCCCATCGATTTCGCGGTTTTCGCATTCGGAATAGGCGCCATACCGGCGTTAGCTAGAATCACCAGCGGACAAATATCACCCGCCTCGACCGGGGCCGCTGCCTCGGAGAGATTAAGCGTTCCGACATCAACTGAACCCGCGACCAACTGCGTCGCCAGTTCCCCACCACCTTTAAAGGGGATGTAGGTCGGCATTGGCACGCCGAGGCGTTTTGCCCAAAGGAACACTGTGATGTGATCGATCGTCCCACTCTGGGTACCACCGAACATCAGCTTGTCACCGTTCTTCATGCCCGCGACGAAATCTTCGGGTGTCTTGTATGGGCTGGTCTTACAGTTAACCATCAGGATCTGCGGGTCATTGGTACCGCGGGCAATCGGAGCCATGTCCTCGACTTTGAGCTTGGTTTTGCCCTTGCCCATAGTAATCGCGTGACCTACTGTGAAGGTCATTATCGTGTTGCCATCTGCCGGCCGACTCATAAAGTAGTTCATTGCCAGGGCTCCACCACCACCACGCTTGTTCACCACGACCATATCTTGTTTAAGCGTCCGGCGACTGCGCAGCATCATCATTCGCGAGTTAACATCGGTACCTCCACCGGCTCCAGCATGTGTGATGACTTCAATGGCAGGCTTGGCGTCGGCTTTGACGGCGACACTTGTCAACGCCACCAAAGCAAGGCTGGCTGTCATGACGGTTAAAAACGAAAAGCTTTTTTGTATCGGAAAATAATTCATAGTGATTCCTCTCATAATCCTTATTTTAGGAAGGTTATAAACTGATAAACTGCACACTGAGGCTACCATGGGTCATAACAAATTGGAATGCCATAACCAGTTCCAAACAAAATGTAGTGGTATATCAGCCTGACAGCGTAATCCTCCTCCTCAACACTTAGTTTGATCTTATGGGAACGTGACTATGCAATCTAATCTGAAAAAAAGAATTGGCGTAGATGTCGGCCGGAGAGCTAAGCTGGAAGACGGCTTAGCCTGGGCCGCCGCTAATGAAGTTTTTTATATCGACATTCAACTCGATAGCGGTGCGAATGCCATTGAGACCTTTGACGAGACGCGCTGCGAATCTGTGAAGGAGATGTGCCAAAACCACAACATTCATCTCGGGCTACACACTCTTTCCGGGGTTAACATGGCGGAATACAGCAACTTCTTTCGGCAAGCCGCCGACCAGTACCTCCGGGCCTACATTGATATGGCGACTCGTCTTGACGCCGAATGGATCGTCGTTCACGCCGGATTCCATTTTACCGCCGACTATGAGCAACGAAAGCAAGCAAGCCTTGAACGACTGCAACGCGCCTCGTCCTATGCCGAGGATAAGGGCGTTCATTTATTGTTAGAGAATATGAACCGGGAACCCAAAGATGCGGAAGTAAATTACCTCGGTTACACGCTGGAGGAATGCTTGTTCTATTTTGAAAACCTCAGATCAACCAATCTACATTGGACCTTCACCATCAACCACGCCACGTTGGTACCGGAGGGAATTGATGGATTTCTAGATACCTTTGGAATCGACCGAATGCGTGAAGTTCGCGTCGCCGACAATTTGGGAGACAAAGAGCATCACATGTTCCCCGGTGAAGGTAGTATCGATTTTCGATCTTTGTTTTCGCGTTTGGAAGGCATGGGGTATACCGGACACTACACCAATGGATTCGGAACATTAGACGACATGATCCGCGGCAGGGACTATCTAGTGGCCGAAGCAAAGGCAGCTGGTGTGCCATCGGCACAATAAAGTGACTCTTTGGTCCAAAAGCACACGGCCTGACGGAAAGTCTCTGCTAATGATTGGGGGAAGAAAAAACCGACATAGCATGATCTCTACCGCTGTTTGCACTACTCAATGACACCGTTGCCACCTATCGTGAACGTTAAATCAAGAAACCGAAGCGTAAACGCAGCGCAGTTTTAAGGGCGCTAGGGATTGGCGGTGATGCAGGATTCGTGTTCGTAGCTCTTGTAGTAATACTGACCATAATATGGCCTGTAGAGGCTTAGACATCTAAATGGACATAGCATCCTTTATTTGGATTTCCACCTTTGGCATCTTGATCTGTGCAGCTGTGATTTACTGTGGAATATTTGTCTATCGGTTTATTCGAGCCTACTGGAACGCTGACGACAACTAGAAAGGCGTACATGGACATACCTGATAGCGCACTACTAGGGCTTTTCATACTTGGTATGTTTACTATTTTTCTTCTACTTAAGAAAAAGTAGAGATCCCATTTAAGTGCAGAGGATTTAGTGGAGAGATTGGGTTAGGTACAGATGTGCTTCAAGTTAGGTTAATAACAATCCGAACCCACAGACCTAATCACCTATTGGGTAGTATTCATCCGCCACCAGCCATTGGTCGAGACCAACCGTGTTTAACCATG
This sequence comes from SAR202 cluster bacterium, assembly GCA_009392075.1. Next base: position 250 of record VFHG01000267.1, on the reverse strand, counting down.
GATCGATCAGACGCCTGTTTGCCGTTTCGCGTCCGCAGCGGTTCCAACCTGCCCGCGTTCATCGCGCCACGCGGGCTCCGGCGGCGTTTCGACCCAAGCAGGACAGTCGCCGCGAAAATTTCCGATCTGGTCGTCGCCCGATCCGTGCGGCGTATAGCCGAGCAGCGCGCGCAGGCGCGGCCCGAACCTTGCGGCAATTTCAGGCGGCATTTCCAGGTATTGATTGGATTCCTGTCGCAGCCAACCTAGC
>VFHG01000266.1 GCA_009392075.1 SAR202 cluster bacterium | reverse complement strand
ACATCTTCCTACGTCGACGTGCCAAAGATCGTCCGCGACACCCTGACCAAAGCTGGCTACACCAACGCCGATTATGGAATCGACGCCAAGAGCTGCGGCGTCATCGTCTCCATCCAGGAACAGTCCGGAGACATCAGCAAGGGGGTCACCACCGCTCTGGAACAGCGCGGAGGCGCGGCTGAGGAGGCCATGCTGGCCACCGGCGCCGGCGACCAGGGAATGATGGTCGGATTCGCCTGTAACGAGACGCCGGAACTGATGCCTCTGACGGTCAGCCTCTCCCAGAAACTGGTTGAGCAATTGGCCTTGGTGCGGAAAGAGGGCACGATTCCTTACCTCCGGCCCGACGGCAAGTCCCAAGTCACCGTTGAGTACCGCCACGGCGTCGCCGCCCGGGTCGATACCGTTGTCATCAGCACCCAGCATGGCCCGGACGCCACCAATGAGCAGATTGAGAAAGACATCACCGAGCACGTGATCAAAAAGATCGTGCCCGCCGACCTGCTGGACGACGACACCAAGATTTTCGTGAACCCCAGCGGGCGGTTCGTCATCGGCGGCCCTGCCGGCGACAGCGGACTGACCGGCCGGAAGATCCTAGTCGACACCTACGGCGGAATCGCCCGTCATGGCGGCGGAGCGTTCTCAGGCAAGGACCCGACCAAGGTAGACCGCTCAGCGGCCTATGCGGCCCGCTACGTTGCCAAGAACATCGTGGCCTCCGGTCTGGCCGAACGTTGCGAGATCCTGGTGTCCTACGCCATCGGCGTGGCCACGCCGATCTCCGTGGCGGTGGAGACTTTCGACACCAATAAAGTTGACAGCGACACCATCCACGACCTGGTCGCCAAGCACTTCGACCTGCGTCCCGCGGCGATCATCCGGGACTTGGACCTGCGCCGGCCCATCTACCAGGCCACGGCTGCCTACGGCCACTTCGGCCGCGAGAGCCTTAACCTGACCTGGGAGCGCACGGACAAGGCCGAAGCCCTGCGTAAGGACGCCGGTCTTTAGACCTACGTCTTCAATCCGAACACTGGAAAAGGGCTCCGGTTGATAACCGGGGCCCTTTTTTAGTCTTCCCCACCGAAGTATCGGCCTTCCCAGCATCTGTCACTCTGAGTGGAACGAAGAGTTTCTTTGTTCTGGTGAAGCACACTTATCCATTAGCGACGAGGTTCTCCAGTCGCTGTATGAACAGCCTCAATTTGAGTCCAAACGCCACTTAGAGTACTTTGGAATTCTCACCTCTATGCCCGACCTAGTCAGAGGAGAGTTGATGTTTGCGAAGAAAGACTTTAAGCGGGTCCTAGAATACGACCTCAATTCTCATGGTCTAGCTGAAGGCCTGAGTGGCGATATTATCCTTCCCGACCTGCTTAGAATGAAGGGGCAGGCGCTAATCGCACTGGATCGAATCGACGAAGCCAGAAAAGCACTGGTCAAGGCGCAGGAGATAGCAGAAGTTTGCGGTTCACGGTTCATTCTATGGCGTGTCCTCTACGAGTCGAGCCGGGTTACGGCAATCGAAGGTCGGAAGGAAGATAAAGAGCAATTGCTCCTTCAATGCCGGGACCTCATCGATTACATAGCCGATCTCTGCGGCAGGCCAGAAGTGCGGGAGGGATTTCTGAACCACCCGGTGGTGCGCAATGCGCTTGCCAACAATTGACCGGATGGCGTCTCGGAATGACAGGTAGGGGATACAAGCCTAATCGAGAACCGGTCTGAACGATTACAATCATCTCGGCTTGAGATATGCTGTTAGCATCCAGGAACCGGAGGGATTGGCCTTTGCCCACGGACATCAGATTTGGAACCGACGGTTGGCGTGCGCTGATCGCCGAGGATTTTACCTTCGAGAACGTCGCCCGTTGCGCGCACGGTCTCTGCGACCATCTGAAAGAGGCCGGCATAGCCGACCAGGGCCTGGTTGTTGGCTATGACACCAGGTTCCTGTCCCCCGAGTTCGCCGAAACCGTGGCCGCCGTTTGCTCCGCTCAGGGAATCAAGGTCTTCTTCGCCAACAAGCCCGCCCCAACCCCCGTCCTCAGCTATAACGTGCTGCACCATCAAACCGGCGGCGCGGCAATCATCACGGCCAGTCACAACCCCGGCCAATGGAACGGGTTCAAGTTCAAACCCGATTACGCCGGCAGCGCCACCCAAGAGATAACTGATCGCCTGGAGCAATCAATCGCCCAAATTGCGTCTTCGTCCGTCCGGAGCGTCGCTCAAGGCCACAATCGCAGCCTTATCGTCGAACTTGACCCGTTACCACCCTATTTGGAGCGTATAGCCTCTCTGGTTGATCTGGCCGCCATCAAGGGCGCTGGTTTCAACGTGGTCGTGGATTCGATGTACGGGGCCGGCGGCGGATACCTGCCCACACTCCTAGCCGGCGGCAAAACCACCGTCAGAGAGCTGCACGGGGCCCGTAACCCGGCTTTTCCAGGTATGGAGCAGCCTGAACCCATCGCACACAATCTGACCGAAATTACGTCTCTCATCGCCAAGGAGGGCGCATCGGTGGGAATCGCCTTGGACGGCGACGCCGACCGAGTGGGAATTATCGACGAGCAGGGCCGTTTTGTGACTACGTTGGACACTTTTTCAATCCTAGCCCAATACCTGCTGGAGCAGAAGAATGAACGCGGGGCTATTGTCAAGGGCGTGACATCATCCATCGCCCTGAACAAGCTGGGCGCGGCCTACGGCGTAGACGTCCATGAGATGCGGGTCGGATTCAAAAACATCGGCCCCAAAATGACCGAGGTTGATGCCTTGATCGCCGGAGAAGAGAGTGGTGGTTTCGCCTTCCGGGGCCACATCCCGGAGCGCGACGGCATTCTAAGCGGGCTCTATTTTCTGGAGTACATGGCAACTACCGGAGATAGGCCCACCCGATTGCTGCAACGGCTGATCGACAAAGTTGGTCCCCACTCCTACCACCGGCGGGATATAACTTTTCAGGCGTCAGACCGGGACCGGATTCTGGAAATGGTAAACAGCCCTGGACTCACAGAGGTCGCAGGCATTCCGGTCTTGGATTCAGACACCATCGACGGAAAAAGATTCCACGTAGACGACGGCTGGCTGGCGGTCCGGTTCTCCGGGACCGAGCCGCTGCTCCGCATCTACGCCGAGGCCGCCAATCCAGAGCTAGTCACCAAGCTGCTGGATGGGGCTGTCGCCTATCTGAGAGTTTAGCTACACAGCTTCAACCCGATTCGCGGCTACAACGAGATTCCTCGGTTGACGCCTCGGAATGACAGAGGGAAAGCGCCCCATTGAAAAGGCCCCGGAATATTCCGGGGCCTTTTGGTTTCTTAGATTGAGCCGGTCTTTACCGCTTGGTGTACTGCGGCGCCCTGCGGGCACGTTTGAGACCGTATTTCTTGCTTTCCTTGATGCGGGCGTCCCGGGTGATCAACCCGGCCCGGCGTAGTTCCGGCTTTAGACTGGCGTCGAAGACTACCAACGCCCTGGCGATGCCGTGCCGGATGGCTTCTGCCTGGGAGTTAACGCCGCCACCGGCGACTTTAACAACTACGCGGAATTTGTTTACGGTATCGCTGATGCGGAAGGCTTCGTTGATTGTCTTCTGCCACGGGGCCCAGTTGAAGAACTCATCCATCGGCTTGCCGTTGACCAAGATGGGGCCGCCGTCGTCCAGGTACAAGCGCACTCGGGCGATTGAGGTCTTGCGCTTACCCGTTCCGTAGTAATAGGTCTGGTTGGTTTCAGCTTGTACCAAGGTAAGTCTATCCTCCG
>VFHG01000265.1 GCA_009392075.1 SAR202 cluster bacterium | reverse complement strand
CCCCATCCCAGACGATGAGATCGATATTGCCGAGGTCGTTTTCCGGGATGGTGAAGACCACAGCGGAGATCGGCATGGCGCGGCGATTCTCCATGGCGACGAACCTGATTTCATGGCTTCGGAGGCCATGCGGACGCCAACGTTCTGGATGTTGGTGTTGGCCGTAGGAATGCGAAACACCGTCCATTCGGGCACCACCTTCTTGATGGTGCCGCTGGCGGTCTGGTTCCTGATGGGAGCGGGCCGCACCGAAGACGGGTCTCAGCCGATAGCAGTGGCTTTTGTTGGGGTCATGTCCTTCAGTCTGCTACTGATGACGCCGATCATTGGTTGGCTTGGCGACCGGTGGTCGAAGAACAAGCTGAGTTCCGCCTGCATGATTGGGGGAGCATTGTCGCTGCTGATGCTGGTCAATGGCAATGGCAACATCTGGCAATTGGTGGGCTTCGTGGTGTTGCTGGCCTTCTCTGAGACGGCCAACCCCCTGGCCTGGGCGATCATGGGCGACTATTTCGGTCGGCGCAGTTACGCCACGCTAAGGGGTTGGCAACACCTGCCCGACCAATTCATGTCCATGAGCACGCCGGTGTGGATGGGCGTGATTTTCGACCGTACCGATAGCTTCAAATGGGCGCTGATCCCGCTGGTCATAATCTACTGCCTGGCCGCGATCTTTTACTGGCTAATCCCCAACCCCAGAACACCGGCGCGAGTGCGGGCTTACAGAGAGCAGAGCAACATCGAATAGAATCTATCCTTCGGGAGCCGCCACCGCTTTGGCGAAACCTTGGACCGCCCCTTCCAACACCCAGTCTTCCACACAGTACGAAATCCGGAAATAACCAGGCGTGCCGAAGCCTCTGCCTGGCACCACCAGAACGTTGCTGTTCAGAAGCGTTCGGCAGAATACCACGTCGTCCTCGATGGGCGCTTTGGGGTAGAGGTAGAACGCTCCCTGAGGCTGCACTACCTCATAGCCCAGCTCCCCCAGGTTTTGGCAGAGATAATCGCGTTTCTTCTCGTAATACCCTGCGTCCACGCTCACGCCCTGAAGGTTGCGGACGATGTGCTGCATCAGGGCCGGGGCATTGACGAATCCCAACGTCCGGTTGCAGAAAGAAAGCCCGCCGGATAATTCCTCTTTGCCGGCGTAGTTGGGGTTCACTGCTATGTAGCCGATGCGCTCACCCGGCAGCGCCAGGTCCTTTGCGTGGGAGGTGACCACCACGCTGTTGTCGTAATGGGGCAGTATCTGTGGAAAGGTCATGCCGTCGAAGATTATGCGCCGGTAAGGCTCGTCACTGATGATGAAGATCTCGGTGCCGTGCTCGGCCTGCTTTCGTTCCAATAAGGCTGCCAGTCCCTTGATGCTGTCCTCGGTATAGACGGCGCCGGAGGGGTTGTTCGGGGAGTTGACCATGATGGCCCGTGTTTTGGGAGTCATGACAGCTTCGATCGCAGCGAGGTCGGGCTGGAACTGGTCGTCGCAGGCGGCCACCACCGCCACGCCGCCGTGGTTGTCGATGTAATAGAGGTATTCCCAGAAGTAGGGCGACAGGATTATTACTTCATCGCACTCATTCAAGATGGTCTTCAGCACCACATTGGCTGCAGCGGCCGCCCCGCAGGTCATGATCACGTCGCCGGCAGCGAAGTCCAATCCGCTCTCAGCCTTCAGAGTGTCCGCCACGGCTTGGCGAGTCTCCATGTATCCGGGGTTGGGCATGTAGCGGTGCATCCCAGAAAGAGGGGCGTTGGCTAGGCGGCGCAACTCATCATGGAACTCCTTGGGGGGCTCCATCACCGGGTTGCCCAGAGACAGATCGAACACTTTGTCGGCCCCGATCTGGGCTTTAAGCGCCATTCCCTCCTCGAAGACGCGGCGGATCCAGCCACCTTCTTCCATGAACCGCCGGACCTTCTGGGACACTGCCATGTATGTACCTCCGCAGGCCTCTAAGGCCAAGCTAGCCGAGTGTAGCAATGCGGGTTGTGAGTGTCAAAAAAGCCGGGGTTTCTTAACGCGGAATAATTATCTTTACTGTGTCATATGCGTGGTATTTACAGTGAAGTTGGCTGAAACCGAACCCGCACGGAATTAAGCCAACACCCCGTCCTCCATCCTCCACCCAAACTCACGCCCGAATTGGTAGACCATCCCGTAGCGCACCAACTCCATGTCTACTGGCTGTCCCAATATAGAAGCCATGCTGGTCACTGGCCGGTCTGCGATTCCGCAGGGGATGATGTTCTGGTAGTAGGCGAGGTCGGTGTTCACGTTTAGTGCGAAGCCGTGGAAGGCGATGCCGCGGCTGATCTTTACGCCGATGGCTGCGAGTTTGCCCTGGCTTGTCCACACGCCGGTGTTGCCGGACTCGCAGTTGGAGGTGATTCCCATCTCAGTCAGTGTGGCTATGACCACCTGCTCCAAGGCCCGGACGTATTTAACCGGCCCGCCCCAGTCCTTCAGGTTCACTATTGGGTAAACCACCAGCTGCCCCGGCCCGTGGTAGGTCACCTGGCCGCCACGGTCTGTCTCGTAGACGGGGATTCCCTTGGCCGCCAGGTCTTCCTCAGGCAGTAGGACGTCCGACTCTTTGCTCAGGCGGCCCTTGGTGTAGACGTGGGGGTGCTCCAGCATGAGCAGGGTGTTGCCCTCTTGGCCAGAAAGAACCTTTTCCACCAACGACAGTTGCAAGTCGTAGGCTTTCTGGTAGTCCAGATCACCGAGCCAGACGGCGCGGCACAAGTTGGCGAGGGGCATTCCGACCTAATAGATGGACGCGCCGGGCGCCATCAACTGCAGCCTGTTCTTCACCGCCGACAGGAACCCGCTGGCTTCGGCGCCGTCGTTGATGCGGTGATCGAAAGACAGGCAGATGTTCATCATCGACCGGATGGCGATGGCGTCGTCAATAACAACGGCCCGCTTCTGGATCGTCTCGAAGGTCATGATGCCGGCCTGGGGATAGTTGATGATGGGACCGGATGCAAAGGAGCCCAATGCCCCTGTGTTATTCAACGTGAATGTGCCGCCTTGCACATCATTCAGGGTCAGTTTCTTGGTCCTGGCCCGCTCCGCCAAGTCGTTGGCGCCCCCGGCCAGTCCGGCGATACTGAGTTGGTCGGCGTCGTGGAGCACCGGGACCATCAGTCCGTCCGGCGCGGCCACCGCCAGGCCCAGGTTAATCCGGTTCTTGAGGATGATCTTGTCGCCACCCCAGGTGGCGTTCATGGTGGGGAACGATCTCAACGCTTCAACGACAGCTTTGGAGATGAATGGCAGGAATGTTAGGGAGCCACCTTGCTTTTGTTCAAACTCGGCTCTAACCGACGTTCGAAGGGCGACCAGGCCGGTAACATCGACTTCCACCGTGCTCCAGGCGTGCGGAATCTCGGTTACGCTGCGGACCATGGCCTCGGCGATCATACGCCGGACCGGGGTCAGCGGGACGTGGGTCTCCTGTCCGTCGGCCGAGGTCTCGCCTACGACCGGGCGAGCCAGCGCGGCGGCCGGAGCTTGGGCCGCGCCGCTTTCGACGAATTTTAGGATGTCTTCCCTGGTTATACGCCCACCAAGACCGGAGCCTTGGATCCGGGACACGTCCACCGAGTGTTCCTGGGCCAAGCGCCGGACAGCCGGCGATAGGCGGGTCTGGTCGGCAGTGGCCGCTGTGGGTTGAGGCGCGGGTTTGGCCGGAGTAGGCGTTGCTGCGGCTGCAGGCCGTGAAGCCGAAGCTGCAGTCGACGCTCCGGCAGGCTCCAAGTTCTCTACCACCGCGCCACCGGTGGGCCCCACCGGAGTGACATCCCTCAAGAGTTGGCCGGTGGTCCCAGGTGAGCTGGGGGCCGCAGTTTCCACCTGGATAGGAGCTGTTTCTGGTTCGGAGCCCTCGGGACTGTCGGCGGTGGCCACCTCAGCGATGGGCGCGCCCATGGGTAGGGTTTCGCCTTCTTCGGCCAGCAACCGGACCAGAGATCCATCGACGGGC
>VFHG01000264.1 GCA_009392075.1 SAR202 cluster bacterium | reverse complement strand
GTCGTGCTGATGGCGTTGTATTTTCCGTAGACGTCTGACGATCAAGGCGTGCCATTAATGCGGGAAGCCACCCGATTCAAAAGACTACACCGGTAAGAAAGGTTCATCGGAAGGGGGTGGAAGTTGCTCGAAAGCGTTGATGTTGAATGCAAGCACCGAGTAGTAGCCCATCAAATTGGTCAATTCCACTAACCCTCGAGCGCCAAACTCATCCAACGCGGCGTCAAATGTAGTTTGAGAGACTCGGCGAGTTCGGAAGAATTCCCTGCCATAGTTGATAACCGCTGACTCTGCAGACGACAAAGCGGGCAACTCTTGTTTATCTCGCAATGCATCAACTAGAGCGTCGTTCAGACCAGCCCGTCGACCGGCGGCTGCATGGGCGTGCCAAATGAATTGGCAATCAAGTTCACGAGCGGTCGTTATCATAGCCAACTCTGCGACATTATCCGGCAACGTTGAACCGTCGGCCCTCAGGTAGGCTCTAAGGACTTCGCCTCGTTGAGCTATCTCAGGGACATGTAGCTGTACGGCTACTGGCCCAAATTCAGGGACACCCCCACCTCGAGCGGACACTATGGCGTCGAAAGCGTCAACTTGATCCTGAGGCACGTTCTCGCGTGAGGCAATTGGGAAACGTGGCATGACTAAAGCTCCTTGAAATCGATGATTCCTCGGATACTACATCCGCACTTACGTCTAGGCAACTCAGTTAGTTGAATATCGCCTGGATTTTAGGGGTATCAACCCAGATGGATATAAACATACCCTAAACGATTAAGGGGTGAGTTCCTAAAGGCAGCTAATAGGAATCGAACTTACGTTTGACGTCGGTTGATCGTCCGCCGATAAGGCAAGACAACTTTTAATTCAACTTGATGAGGCTCTACTGATCAACCTTCATTTATAAAAATCCCTGGGTTGCAGTCGGTGTTGTCTGAAATATGCCCAGCCGTTATTTCGTACAAATTACATGTATAAGGAGTAAGGCCATGTGTGACAAACTCATGCTCAGCCTCGAACAGGCTCAATCCGCTATAGCAGCAATGATAGCTGACTACGATAGAAATTCTGACCGTCGAAAAGTAGACATAGCGGTCGTGGACGATGCAGGCAATCTTTCAGCTTATACTCGCATGGACAGATGCTTAAGGCCGACGTTCGCTATGCGAAAGGCCTATACATCTGCAGTCCGCGGAGTTGATACACTCGCATTTACTGAGCAATTGGCGAGTTAAACTCGATCAATTGAATCTTTCGGTGATCTTCAATTAATCGCAATACCTGGTGGTGTCGTGGCTTTAAAATCGGGAGCTGTCGTTGGCGCGATCGGTGTTGGAGGCCTGCAAAGTGGCTTAGAAACGAATCTATCGCTAAATCTGGGCTGGATGGGTTGAATCTCTAAGTAAACAGACTCCAACCGTTAGTAAGACTGGTTTCCAAGCCGGTGAACTTCTGTTCGCGCATAAAATTCACCGTTACTGAGGCGGTGGCCATTTATTGAAATCTAATGGATTCCTTCGCGACTCGGTTATTGGACGAGTGCCTGGACTAAGGAGGGTTTGTATAGTAATAGACCAATTCAGGAATAATACGGAGGGTAATAACAACTGATATGGAAGAAGTAATATATGAGAGGCGGGGAAATACCGCTCACATCACTATTAACCGGCCGCAGGCGATGAATGCGTTGGGCCCGGACCACCACGACCGAATGGTTCAAATTTGGCAAGAATTCCGAGACGACTCAGAAGCATGGGTAGCTATCGTTACTGGCACTGGAAACCGTGCCTTCTGTGCAGGAGCAGATCTGAAGACTTATACCCCGCTGCTTGCAGAACGTGATATGTATGACATCAGGCAAGATTCCAATCGCTACGGATTTGCCGGGATTACTCGTGGACTCGAAATATGGAAACCTATAATCGCCGCTGTTAATGGATATGCTTTAGCTGGTGGGCTCGAACTCGCCCTAGCTTGTGACATCCGGATTGCGTCTGAAACCGCCCAGTTCGGCTGTTCTGAAGTAAAGCGCGGATTCCATCATTGTGATGGTGGTACCGTACGCCTGCCATTGATAGTAGGACTAGGGAATGCTTTGAAGATGCAGCTCACAGGCGAACCGATAGATGCACACGAGGCCCTGAGAATTGGATTGGTGAATCAAGTTGTATCACCTGAGGAACTGATTCCTACAGCAGAATCGATGGCCAACTTGATAGCAATGAACGGCCCGTTAGGTGTCCGTTCTGCGAAAGAAGCTATGCTAAGGGGATTAGGTAAAGCGCTAGATGATGCGTTGCGATTTGAGAATCTACTGTTTTCAACTCTGACCCGCACCGAGGATTTCAAAGAGGGTCCTAAAGCTTTTGCCGAAAAACGCCTTCCTGAGTGGCAGGGACGCTAAACAATCAAGACTTTGAACTTTACTTGTTGGGCGCATTATCCGAACCGATACATATATCCATATAACGGAACTAAACCGAGGAATCTGGATTTCCCCGGGTTAACCGTTTATCAGAAATCCGTCCCTTATTCTGCCCACTTAAACCCCTCAATCGCAATACACAGCGAAAGGAGTGTTCCTGGGCACCAAGGCCGCCATTCCCGAGATGCGGAAGGCCGGCGGCGGCTCCATCATCAACATCTCTTCGATCTACGGGCTGGTGGGCAGCGTGACTTCGTCCGCCTACCATGCTTCCAAAGGGGTGGTGCGAATCTTCAACAAGTCCACTGCCATCCAGTACGCCTCCGAGAACATCCGGGCTAACTCGGTCCATCCCGGGCTCGTAGATTCCCCCATGACCCGCGCCCACCATGACAACCCCAAGATCGCCCAAGAAAGGGTTGCCGAGATGCCGCTGGGCCGCATGGGCCAGCCGGAAGACATTGCGGCCGGAATCCTGTATCTAGCCTCGACCGAGTCCTCTTTTTTACCGGCGCGGAGCTCGTGATCGACGGCGTCATAACCGCCCAGTGACCAGGCGAAATATCGAGGTCTCAAGGATTCCAACGCAACTGGCTATACGTGTGAAACTAGAGAGGGGTTGAAGGGGCCTTAAGTAAACGTGGCCATGCCACCCACCTTGCGCGGGAGTGTGGCTGTGCCTATAATTTAGCTTGTCCCAATGGCAAGGGGCGGTTAGCTCAGTGGTTAGAGCGCCTCGTTCACACCGAGGAGGTCGGAGGTTCGACCCCTCCATCGCCCACCATGCAGATTGGGACCACAGGAGCCCAGGCCGTTAACCTGGCTCTCTCGTGCCGAGGTGGCGGAACGGCAGACGCGCTGCGTTCAGGGCGCAGTGTCCTTACGGATGTGTGGGTTCAAATCCCTCCCTCGGCACCAACACTATATGTGCGCTTGTAGCTCAGCGGATTAGAGCACTGGCTTGCGGAGCCAGGGGTCGTGGGTTCGAATCCCGCCAAGCGCACCACTTTTCTTCCACTTCAGGAGTCCGTAGGTCTCCCCGCTTCTCCACATCTTTAGATCGGCCACTACCCGAAATCATTTCCGGCGAAAGAATCAATATGACAGTTTTGTGGCGATCAATCTCGATGAATCCGCTAACCGGCGGACTTTTGCCGACGGTAGCAAGCGGACGGTGGTAGTCTTGGCGTCGGTTGCCGTTGGTAGAGGAGAATACCTGCCAGGGTGGAAATGGTCGGACCACGCAGGGGCTCAGACTGGAAAAAGCTCTGAAGCTCACGTTGGTTATGTCATCCAAGGTCAGATGATGATTCAAGGAGCCGATGGCGGAGAGGTCTTGGTTGGCCCAGGAGATGCGTTCGAGGCCCAGCCGGGCCACGACGCATGGGTGGTCG
>VFHG01000263.1 GCA_009392075.1 SAR202 cluster bacterium | reverse complement strand
CGACGTAATGTCCTGGCCGTGTTGATGTCTATTGAACTGATGTTCAACGCCGTCAACGTGACCCTGGTCGCCATGGCTAAATACCTGGCGCCGGCCGCCCTGCAAGACGACATCAGCTCGGTGCTCACCGGACAGGTATTCGCGGTATTCGTCATCACCGTGGCCGCCGCCGAGATCGCCCTGGGGTTGGGCATCGTCTTCGCCATGTACCGGACCAACGAATCGGTGGACCTGTCCGAGGCCACCGCATTGCGGAACTGACCGCTTCGGGTTTTAAGAGAATATGTGGGTTGAATTCAAACAAGCGCCAAACCTGATGCTGGCGGAGATGTGGAAAGAGGTCCTCGAAGGCGAGGGCCTGCCGGCCCGCATCCTGCCGGAGGGCGACATATTGGACTGGGCCGAACGGGTTCCGTTCAAGATCTATGTGCCCAAGGGTAGAGAACACGTCGCTGAAGAGATACTACGGAAGCTATAGATGGTAAGCCAAGCTGTGATCTGGTCCATCTTCTTGCTGCCTTTGGGTTCCTTTGTATTCGCCGCGTTGGTGGTCCGGCCCTTCTTCAACCGATTTTCTCTGGTTAGCGGACTATCCACCATCGCCGCCCTGGGCACAGCGCTGGGATTCTCAATCTGGACCCTGCGCTCGGTGATCCTGGGCCACGAACTAGAATTCGAGCCCGTCGAATGGTTGGAGGTCGGCGGTGCGACCATCGATTTCGGTCTGCTGGTCGACCCATTGACGGCGCTGATGTTGGTGGTGGTCACCGGGGTTAGCCTACTCGTGCAGATCTACTCTCTCGGTTACATGAAGGGTGACGCGAGCTTCTCCCGTTACTACGCCTACATGTCTCTGTTCACTGCTGCCATGCTGGGGCTGGTGTTGGCGTCCAATATCATCCAGGTCTATGTGTTCTGGGAGTTGGTGGGTGTGTCGTCCTACCTGTTGATTGGTTTCTGGCATGAACGGCCCGCTGCGGCTGCCGCAGCCAAGAAAGCGTTCATCATCCCCCGCATCGGCGACGTTGGATTCCTAATTGCCATTCTGTATCTGTTCACCCAGGCAGACAACTTCGCTGCAGCAGGGCTGAACGCCTTCCATATTCCGGACATCTGGGAAGCAGCCCGGCCCGAAGCTGCCGCCGGAGCCATACTTGGCGGCGCGGTCCTGACCTGGCTGGCCCTGGGCATCTTCGCCGGGGCTGCGGGCAAGTCGGGCCAATTTCCGCTGCATACTTGGCTCCCCGACGCTATGGAGGGCCCAACCCCGGTCAGCGCCCTGATCCACGCGGCGACCATGGTGGCCGCCGGCGTTTTCCTGGTGGCCAGGTTCTTCCCGGTCTTCGAGCACTCAGCCGACGCGATGACTGTCGTGGCTTTGGTGGGCGCATTCACCGCCGTTTTCGCGGCGTCTATGGGCCTGGTGATGAACGACATCAAGCGGGTGATGGCCTACTCCACGATCAGTCAACTGGGCTACATGATGGCGGCCCTGGGGCTGGGGCTGTATGCGCCGGCCATCTTCCATCTGGTTACTCACGCGGCCTTTAAGGCGCTCCTCTTCCTGGGGGCAGGCAGTGTTAACCACGCCACGGGCACCTTCGACATGCGTTACATGGGAGGCCTGCGGAAGGTCATGCCGGTCACCTACATCCTGGTGTTGGTCGCGGGCTTGAGCTTGGTAGGAATCATTCCTCTGGCTGGGTTCTGGAGTAAAGACGAGATACTCCTGGGCGCCTGGAACGGTACCGGCCTAGTAGACAATTGGGTCAGCAGGGTGACCTTCTCCGCGCTGATTGCGGGCGTGATAGTCACGGCTTTCTATACCATCCGGATGATCATCCTGACGTTCCACGGCGAGTTCCGTGGCGGCATCGAGAAAGAACTGGCAGACAGGGCCCAGAACCAACCAGATGCGGAAGCTCCCCACGGCGGTCACGGTGGCCTGCATCTGCACGAGTCGCCCTTCGTCATGGTGCTGCCAATGCTGGTGTTGGGTGTGATCGCTGTACTTGTTGGCTATTTGGCAAATCCCCAGTGGACCGAGGAGATCGGCATACCCAGACACTGGATAACCGGGTTCTTAGGTGATGGCCGGAGCGCAGCGCTGGGAGCCGTTGGACACGCAGAGACTCTTGACTTCAGCCGTTGGATGGCCACCATCTCAACCGTGGCTGCGCTTTCGGGAATCGGGCTCGCTTTGCTCCTCTACTTGCGCCGAAAAGACCAGAGGGCCGACCCTTTGGAGAAAGTTAAGCCGGTGCATACCCTGCTTTCTCAGAAATACTACATGGACACCCTGTACGAGAACCTGGCCGTTCGAAAGGGGTTCTACAAGGGCATCGCTGGTACGACCGACTGGATCGACAGCAATATCGTGGACCGGGTCGTGGACACCATTGGATGGTTCTTCCGGAACATTGGTACGGCCATCGGGAAGTTCCAGACCGGACAGGTACAGACCTACGCGACCGGGGTAGCTTTCGGCGTGATGGCCATCATTCTGGCGTTTTTGCTGGCATAGAAATAAAGGACTAGATGGTAGACGGTTTCAACGGACTTTTAACGGCGACGGTGTTTCTGCCTGCGGCAGGAGCGTTGGTATTGCTGTTGCTGGTTAGAGGCGACAAGAATGTGCGGAATTTCGCCGTTCTGGTCGCTCTGGCCGACCTCGTGCTGTCCCTATTGGTCTTTGGCTTCTTTGACCGGGGCGATGGCGCAGACCGGTTCCAGTTCGTTGATCAGATAACCTGGATCCCCGACGTGGGTCTGAACGCGAATTACCTGCTGACCGTGGATGGGCTCAGCGCGCCCTTGGTGGCGTTGACCGGACTGCTGGGCATGTGCTCCGTGCTGGCTTCATGGCACATCGGCATGCGGGTCAAAGAGTATTTCATCTGGCTGTTGGTGCTCCAAACGGCGGTGATGGGGGTATTCACCTCCATGGACCTACTGCTCTTCTTCCTCTTCTGGGAGTTGGAGCTGGTGCCCATGTTCATGCTGATCTCGGTGTGGGGCAGCGGCCGAAAAGAATACTCGGCCATGAAATTCCTGATCTTCACCATCCTGGGCAGCGCCTTCATGCTCGTGGGCATCGTGGCAGTATTCCTGACCGCCGATATTGGCACGTTCAACATGGTGGAGCTCTCTACCAAAGCTACGATGTTGACCTCCGCCGGGCTGCTGATCCCACTGTCCGGTTTGTTCTGGCTCTTCTTCGTCGGTTTCGCGATAAAACTGCCCACCTGGCCTCTGCATACCTGGCTGCCCGACGCCCACACCGATGCGCCAACCGCTGCCAGCGTCATGCTGGCCGGGGTGTTGCTCAAGATGGGCGGATACGGGCTCCTCCGTATCAACGTGGGCATGTTCCCCTCCCAGACCGACCGCTTCGCCTGGGCGTTGGTGGTCTTGGGTGTGGTCAGTGTGCTTTACGGCGCGGTGGTCACCATACGGCAGACGGACCTGAAACGACTGATCGCGTACTCCAGCATCAGCCACATGGGCTTAGTGTTGGTGGGCATCGGCTCAGTGGGAATCTCCCAAGGGACCTTGAGCGTCACCGGACTGAACGGCGCCGCCATGCAATTGTTCACCCACGGCACGGTGACCGGACTGCTGTTC
Source organism: SAR202 cluster bacterium (assembly GCA_009392075.1). The sequence goes on along the minus strand of VFHG01000263.1, from coordinate 3,087 downwards.
CTGGCGGTAGGGCTGGTCTATGAGAAGACTCACACCCGCTACATACCGGACCTTGGTGGCCTGGCCGGGCGGATGCCGGTGGTGGCCGTGGCGATGCTAATCGCAGGACTGGCGTCTCTGGGGCTGCCGGGACTGAGCGGATTCGTCTCCGAGTTGTTGGTGTTTCTGGGGGCTTTCCAAGCCTACGCCTGGCCCACGGTGCTGGCAGTACTGGGTATCATCTTGGCGGCGGGCTACATCCTCTGGATGATGGAGCGCACCTTCTTCGGCCTGCGGCGGGAGCGTTTTGACGACCTGACCGATGCCTCACTGGTTGAGGCGGCTCCCCTGGCGTTGATGGTAGTGACAATCATCGGAGTGGGTATCTGGCCCTCGTTGTTGACCGACGTTTTCGAATCCGGACTGAACCCCATGGTGGACGTTCTGAATGGGGTGATTAACCCGTAATGTCAGTCCACGATTTTTACGTACTATCCCCTTATCTCGCCATGGCCGGAGCCGCGGTGCTGGTGATCTTGCTGGACCTGGTCCTGCCTAAAAAGAGCCTGTTGCCGTACTTCGCCTTTGCGGCGCTGGCCGGGCCGTTCGTCCTGAGCCTGATACAGTTCTACGACTTGGCGGGAGCCACCAGCTTGCTCCACGGCGCCGATGCTTTCTCCACCGAAGAGCCGAGTATTCTGCTGGGAGCGATTTCGGTCGATCGGTTCGCCCTCTTCTTCAACTTCCTGGTCATTGCCTGCGTGGCATTGGTGGTGATGTCGTCCACCGATTATGTGCGAAACATGGAGCGGTTCCAGGGCGAGTATTTCGGGCTGATATTGTTCGCCGCCACCGGGATGATGCTTTTGGCGGCCGCCACCGAACTGATCACCATCTACGTGTCATTGGAGTTGGCGACTCTGCCCATGGCCGCTTTGACCGCTTTCTTATTGACCAAGAACTCCAGTGAGGCAGGAATGAAGTTCCTGATCATTGGGGCGGTCAGCTCGGCGCTGATGCTCTATGGAATGGCCCTGGTCTTCGGGTTTACCGGCAGCACCCAATTGACGGAAATTTCCACGGCCATCGGCCAGGCCACGGGCGACACACCCTTCGGAAACTACGCCCTGTTCTTGGGAATCATCCTGATGATTGCCGGGTTCGGCTTCAAACTTTCGGCGGCCCCCTTCCAGATGTGGGTGCCGGATGTCTATGAAGGCGGCCCCACTCCCGTGGTCGGGTTCCTGTCGGTGGCCAGCAAAGCGGCTGCCTTCGCAATTGTCTTGCGGGTACTCTTCACCGGGTTCTTCGATGTGGCCTTGGACTGGGGAATATTGATTGCCGGCCTGGCCGGCGCTTCCATGGTCATCGGGAACTTGGTGGCCATCAGCCAGAGCAATATCAGGCGTCTATTCGGTTACAGTACCATCTCCCATGCGGGGTACATTCTGGTGGGCGTTGCGGCTGGAGTAAAATCGGGCGACGGCATCTTCAAGGCCCCAGAGTTCGCGGCCATCGGCCCCGATTCAGTGCTGTTCTACTTAGCAGCCTACGCAGCGGCCAACCTGACCGCATTCTTCGCCATCACCATCATCAGTTCCAAGATCAACAGCGACCAGATCAGCGACTACGCTGGTCTATCCATCAGGAATCCGGTACTGGCCGTAGTGCTGGCTCTGTCGTTGCTGGCTTTGATCGGCGTGCCGCCAACTGGGATATTCATCGCCAAGCTGTATATATTCACGGCGGCAGTGGATAGTGGACTGATCTGGCTGGCCATCCTGGGAGTGATAAATAGCGCGGTCTCCGCCTACTACTACGTGCGCATCATCAGGGTGATGTTCACCCAGCCTTCGGACTCCGATCAGAAGATTACGGCGTCGCCGGCGCCGTGGCTGGCCCTGGGACTGGCCGGGGCGGCGATGGTCTTCATGGGAATCGCGCCGGGGTTTGTCATGGAAGCGGCCCAAGAAGCCGTTAAAGCGCTGGCGGTTTAGCGAGCAGGGATACCCTAAAAATAACCCGGAGCAGCCTAATAGAAAAAGGTTCATAATTAAGAAGCTGTATTTACGAGCCAGACCATAGAAACGGATATGCCGGCCAAACAACGATGAAAAACATCGGAATCATCTACAACGCCAGGGTGCCTGAAGCATTGGACCTGAGCACGGCCATTCTCCACGACCTGAACCTTTCGGAGAATAGCTGGATATCTCCGGCCGAAAACCTGGAATCCCTCTTGCCTAGGGCTGAGACCACCGACCTTGTGATTACTGTGGGCGGCGACGGGACGATACTGAGGGCGGTGAACTTCACCGGACCGGCCGCCATACCTATAGTCGGCATCAACATGGGGCGCTTGGGTTTCATGACCGAATTACAGGTGGACGAGGCCATGGAACGCCTGCCGTTCTACTTCAACGGCGATTCTAGGATGGACGAACGTAATATGCTGCAGGCCACGGTGACCAGAGTTAATTCGGCCGGCACCGACGGCCCCTACCACGCCCTCAACGACGTGGTGCTAACCAGAGGAGCGGTTTCCAGGGTGGTCACAGTTTCCGGGACAATCGACGGCGCGCCAGTAACCACGTTCCGGGCCGACGGCGTGATCATGTCCACGGCCACGGGCAGCACCGGCTACAACTTGGCGGTCGGTGGCCCCATCCTGGACCCTGAGTCAGACTCGATGGTCTTGAAGACTGTGGCGGCCCATATGGGCCTGAGCGCGGCCTTGGTGCTCAAACCCTCAACTGAAGTGACACTGACTTTGGAGGGGTTCCAGTCCGCGATCCTGGCCGTTGACGGAATCATAGACCACCCATTGGACTTGGGCGACAAGGTCGAAATGAAACAGAGCCCCCACAAAGCCCGGTTCCTGCGGGCCCATCCGTCCAGCTATTTCTTCGGTACGCTGACCCGCCGGTTGGGCTTCAGCATCCGCGGTCAATAAACATGCCTAAAAACGAATCTGGTCTGCCCGCTGATTTCCATTCTGAACCCACAATCTCCACCAAGCGCATCTATGAAGGCAGCATCATAAATTTGCGCGTGGACACCGTCCGTATGCCCAGTGGCAACAGCGCCACCAGGGAGATTGTCGAGCAC
>VFHG01000262.1 GCA_009392075.1 SAR202 cluster bacterium | reverse complement strand
CTCCAGACGTTCTCCGGTCTGCCAGGCTCCCCAGATGGCATGCAGCGATTGCACGTACTCCCGCATCCGGGGCCCCGGCGAGTCCCATTCGGTGGAGAAACGTCGCTGGATATGACCTTTTACTTGGGTACCCAGGCCCAGACGGAACCGCCCACCGGAAAAGTCCTGGAGGTCTCTGGCCGAGTAGGCCAACACCATGGGCGAGCGTGGAAATGCGATGGTCACACGGGTTTCAAGGGTGACTCTTGATGTCGTGGAGGCGGCCATGAGCAGCGGCAACATGGGGTCATGGGCAGCGTCTTCGGTGCAGAGACCGTCGTAGCCCATGGACTCGGCCCACTTGGCCTCCTCGGCGATGCCCTTCAGATTGTTGGTCGTGAGGTGGTATAGGACCTTGAAACCCATGTCGGCCCCCCTGACTGATTGATCACAATAATTACTTGGCGGTGAACCCGCCGTCCACGGCGAGTTCGGCGCCGGTGATGTAGGAAGCTTCGTCAGATGCCAGGAACAGGACGGCGTTGGCGACCTCTTCGATGCGCCCTTCCCGGCCCAGAGGAGTCTGTTCCAGACTGCCGCGCCGTTGGTCCTGGTCGTAGGCGATGCCCGAGGTCATGGGCGGCATGAACCCCGGGTGCACCGAGTTCACCCTGATGTTGTCCTTTCCGTGGCGGACGGCCATGGCCTTGGAGAAGATCCGCACCGCTCCCTTGGACGCGTTATAAGCGGGGTGGCCACCTGCTGAGCCCACCAGGCCCATGATGGAAGAGATGTTGATGATAGACCCGCCTCCGGCCTCCAACATCTTTGGGACGGCGGCCCGGGTTCCCAGGAACACGCCCTTGGAGTTGACCTCCATGATCTTGTCCCAGGCGTCGATGCCGGTGTCATCGGTGAAGGCGCGGCTGCTGATGCCGGCGTTGTTCACCAGAACATCCAGCTTCCCGTAGCGGGACACGGCCTGGTCCACCGCATTGGTCCAGTCGCTCTCTTCGGTAACGTCCAACCGGACGAATAGCGCCTGGCTACCTGCCTCGGATATCTGGGCTTCGACGGCTTTTCCGTCTTTCTCAGAGATATCTCCGATGATTACTTTGGCGCCTTCCCGTGCGAATATCCTGGCCTCTTCAGCGCCCATTCCACGGGCGCCACCTGAGATCAACGCCACCTTTCCTTCTAACCGCATACTTATGCTCCAATTGTTTTGTTTACCGGGCCGTGAACCCGCCGTCGACCATCAACTCGGTTCCGGTGATATAAGATGCCTCGTCCGAGGCTAGAAACAGCACGGCATTGGCGACCTCAATGGGCCGTCCTTCCCGCCCCATCGGAATGGCAGCCATCCGGGCTTCCTGGCTACCGCCGTCGCCCCTCGCTCCGGAGGTCAGCATGGGAGGCATGCTCCCGGGGTGGACCGAATTGACCCGGATGCCGCTCTTGGCGTGTTGCACCGCCGCCGCCTTGGTCACCAGCCGGACCGCTCCCTTGGAGGCGTTGTAGCCGGGGTGCACATAAGTCTGCCCGACCATGCCTGAAATAGAGGAGATGTTCACTATGGCACCGCCGCCCGCCTTTTCCATCTCCGGGATGGCGTGTTTCATGCCCAAAAAGACACTCTTGGCATTGATGTCCATGAGCTGATCCCAGGCTGCGGTGCTGCCGAAATCTTTCTCGCCGCTGCCGCTGATGCCGGCGTTGTTGACCAGGATGTCCAGCTTGCCGAACCTGGCTACCACCTGGGCGACGGCCTGCTCCCATTGGTCTTCCTGGCTCACGTCCAGCATGACAATCATGGCTTCGCCACCCGCCTCGGCGATCTCGGCCTCGACTTTGCGGGCGTCCTCCTCACGGATGTCGGCGACAACCACCTTGGCGCCCTCCCTCGCGAAGAGTTTTGCTTCTTCCGCGCCCATGCCGTGAGCGCCGCCGGTGATTATTGCTACCTTACCTTCTAATCGCATCGAAGCGCTCCTGGTTTTAATAACTGGGTCGGGTTATTTCGCCGTGAACCCGCCGTCGACCAACAGTTCGGTGCCCGTGATGTAAGAGGCCTCGTCCGACGCCAGAAACAGCACGGCGTTGGCCACCTCGATGGGTTCGCCCTCACGGCCCATGGGAACCATGGCGTTCATCGCCTCACGGTTGGGGTCGCCCCGCTGGAAAGAGGTCAGCATCGGCGGCATCATACCGGGGTGGACCGAGTTGACCCGGATGCCGCTCTTGGCGTGCTGCACGGCGGCTGCCTTGGTCACCAATCGGACGGCGCCCTTCGAGGCGTTGTAGCCGGGATGGATCGTATCTTGACCCACGAATCCCGAGATGGAAGAGATGTTCACGATGGCCCCGCCGCCGGCTTTCTCCATCTCCGGTATAGAGTGTTTCATGCCCAGGAATACGCTCTTGGCATTGATATCCATCAGCCGGTCCCAAGAGTCTGTGCTGGTGATGTCGGTTTCTCCGCTGCCGCTGATACCGGCGTTGTTGACCAGGATGTCCAATTTGCCAAACCGGGCCACCACCTCGGCAACCGAACTCTCCCATTGGTCTTCTTGAGTCACGTTCAGCATGAGCACCATCGCTTCGCCGCCGGCCTCGGCGATCTCCGCCTCAATCTTGCGGGCATCGTTTTCTCGTATATCGGCGATGGCTACCTTGGCGCCTTCCCGGGCAAAAAGACGGGCCTCTTCGGCCCCCATTCCGTGGGCCGCGCCCGTGATCAAAGCGACCTTTCCTTCCAGTCTCATCCTTCCTCCAAAAGCGCATCCAGTAAAGCAACTCGCCTGGGTGGCTCCGGATGCCCTAAAGTTACAGCCTGGTAAGGATAACTCAAGTTTGCTGTGAGCGCAGCAAAACGCAGAACCTCACGATCTAAATCGAATTTTGTTGAAACGCTTTCACTTGATATTCGAAAAGGCTAGGATGATACTCGCCCATATCCGGAGAGGCGATCAATGGAGGCTCTGTGGAATCGAAATTCGTTCAAGCTGGCCCGGTTCGGCTACAGTATTTTGAGCAAGGGCATGGCCCAAATACGTTGGTGTTGGTCCACGGCTATGCCTCATCAGCCGCCATCTGGCGTTACACCCTGGAGAACCTATCCGAGGGCCGGTTTAGGGTCATCGTCCTGAACAACCGTGGCGCTGGCGAGTCTGACCGCGCGTCATCAGACGGCCAGTTCAACGAGAAAGATTATTTGGTTGAGACGTTCGCCGATGATCTATTCAATGCGACGGAGGCCTTAGGACTAGAAGGATACACGTTGGTTGGGCACTCCATGGGCGGCGCAACCGTAACCCGATTTGCCCTGGAGCACCAGGACCGGATCAAGGGGTTGGTGCTGATGAATCCGGCCCCGCTTATGGGCCGGGTCTTGCCAGACGGTTGGGAAAAGGAACTTCGGGAGTCGCTACAGGCCCCGGAGCCACCGGCAGGGGACATGGGGTTCAACGCCGCCCACGTGGCTGAAGATTTTAAGCAGGCGGTTATGGCGGATATATCCCGCAACCCGGTCGAACGTTTCATAGGTGGAAGACGATCGATGGCCGATCTGAGGCTTCGGGACCGGCTGGACGAGATCAACGTGCCAACGTTAGTCATAGGTGGCGACCGCGATACCACGGTTGGAATAAACAACATATTGGCGGAATTCCAAGCATCGCCCAAGTCCAACCGGCATCTGCACATCTACCACGACATTGGGCATTCGCCCAATGTGGAGGTAGGAGACTTGGTTGCGGCGCTGTTGGGGGATTTTAGTGTTTTGGCTGGGTCGTTGGATTTGCAGAGCGCAAGGTAGTGAAAATTCCCCCAACCCCTCTTTATAAAGGAGGCCTAGTTTTCCGTTCAATCAATTGTTCTGCAATGTCATCCTGAGGGGAGGTTGAAGATTGGAAGATTCTTCGTCGGCCTACGGCGCTCCTCAGAATGACAGTGTTGTGGCGATGAATTTCTGTTGTGATCGCCGTTTCCCCTTTTCATAAAAGGGGATCAAGGGAGATTTCCGACGTGGTCCAACAACCACACATCCTCTCGAAACAAAAAACTGACTCTTGATCGCTGATGGCTGAAAGCAAAAAAGAGCCCCGATTCACATCGGGGCTCTTTTTCTGTTAACTACTGAGTAGTGGAAGTAAGAAAGATTCTGTTCATTTGTTTGTTTGCTTTGTTTATAGGTCCCCGAATCGAGTTCGGGGCCAGTGAGCTTTCTTAGGGAACCGTTCCATGAGCCGGGGAGCACTATCGCGCTCTACCTGTCGGCTTTCCGGGTGACGGAACACTCACCGGACGACCTAGGAGTGGACCTAGCCTCCGCATCCCGACGAATCGGGAATTAACAGACTTGGTCTGGGCTCCTTAAAAGGAGGTGATCCAGCCGCACCTTCCGGTACAGCTACCTTGTTACGACTTCGTCCCAGTCACCAAACCCGACCTCGGCGCCTGCCTCCCTTGCGGGTTAGCTCAGCGACTTCAATCGTTCTCGGCTTCCATGACGTGACGGGCGGTGTGTACAAGGCCCGGGAACGTATTCACCGCAGTGTGCTGACCTGCGGTTACTAGCGATTCCACGTTCATGCAGGCGAGTTGCAGCCTGCAATCCCAACTGGGGCCGGCTTTGGTGGGATTGGCTCCGCCTCGCGGCTTCGCGACCCATTGTACCGGCCATTGTAGCGTGTGTGTAGCCCAGGACATAAGGGCCATGATGACTTGACGTCATCCCCACCTTCCTCCTCCTTGTGAGAGGCTGTCTCGTTAGAGAATGTAACTAACGACAAGGGTTGCGCTCGTTGCGGGACTTAACCCAACACCTCACGGCACGAGCTGACGACA
>VFHG01000261.1 GCA_009392075.1 SAR202 cluster bacterium | reverse complement strand
GTCCCTTGCCGCGCTGGAATGGCAAGGCGTGGATCGTCAGAAGTACGAGGCCCTGTGCGATGACCTGGGGTTTGGCAGACTGGCAGGGCTGCCCCATCGGTGGTCGGACGGGTCTTAAAATCCTTCCCCGGCTAACCGCCAGATTCGATCCCCTGACGGCCAACAGGTCTTGTAGGTCCAATGCAGCCTGCCGGCGCGCAATGTTCCGGCGAATGACTGGTCTCCCGAATACCGTCCGAAGGCGCTGGTGTCCAGAGACCGCCAGTTGTCCCGAAGGGAAAACACTGCAGCCTGTCACCGTCGTCAACAATCGGGCTACCTTGATGGCGGTGAAGAGAATATCGATGACCGCGATCTTGGGTTTGCCGGGGTAGGCGTAGAAAAAGACGGAGGAGCCGATAGCCAGGCCGACCGCTATCATCGGGACAGTGGACACGTACCACGTCCCGATGAAGCGCCCCAAAACTGCGATTTTGTTGATCAAATAGAGGACCTGCTATTGGACTATACCGTTATACAGAAGACGAGGGGTTCAGGATTGGTCGGACGTCCATCGGCTTGATTAAGACGTGCACGCAAACGTGCGTGGATGATACCGAGGTAGTAAAAGGGTATCGAACGTAGCTGATACAGGGCGCCAGCACGGGGCGATCAATGGAATATGGCTGGGGATGGAGGGTTCGAACCTCCGCTTCCTGATCCAGAGTCAGGCGTCCTACCACTGGACTAATCCCCAACTAGGTGGTTGATGCGCTACCGAATTGTCCGGCTAACTGAGCCTGGCGGCAATCGCGGCGGCGGTCACAGAGCGATGACCACTAATCCTATGGTATTGACGGGCCAGAACGGTGTCAAGACGCGCGTAATCAGTCAACTTGACATCCCCTACTGTTTGTAACAAAATCGTGATGCCGCGCACCAGCCTTGGATAATAGGCTGCCCCTTTTATATGACATTTTGATAGAGACGCCCTGCGGTAAATCCAGTTGAGAACGAGGAAAGATTCATGACTCTAACGAAAACCGCCAACCAGTCAACGGTCACGGTTTCCGGGCACGAAATCGAGATGCACAAGGGTGGGTCGGGACCGCCCCTTCTGTTCCTACACGGAGGCGGTGGATTCGGGACTTTTGATCCAACCAGCAGCCCCTTAGCCGATAAATTTACCGTTTACGCGCCGTCCCATCCCGGTTTCTTCGGCTCCGCGAGGCCTGATTGGCTGTACACCATCAACGACCTGTCCCATTTCTACAAAGATATGGTCCAGCAGTTGGGCCTGGACGACTATGTCTTAGTTGGGCATTCCGTCGGCGGTTGGATCGCTGCTGAGATGGCGGCCATGGATCATCACAACATCAAGGGCCTGGTCTTAATCGACGCAGCCGGGGTCCGGCCTGTGAACGGTGAGATAGCCGAAGTCTTCATGGTTTCCGGAGATACCCGACTGAAGCTGGCCTTCCACGACCCGGCGCAGGTACCCAACTATGACGCTATCTCGGCCGATCCCGGCCCCGAAGGGGCTACCGTCATGCATGGAAACATGGAGATGCTGTCCAGGCTCTGCTGGAGGCCTTACCTCCACAATCCTAGCCTGCCCAGGTATCTGGACGGAGTGAAAACCCCCGCGCTGGTCGTCTGGGGGAAGCAGGATGCTATCATTCCCGTGGAATGCGGAGAGATGTACGCCAAATTGCTTCCCAACGCCACATTGAAGTCCATCGACAACTGCGGTCACAACCCTCAGATGGAGAAACCCGACGAGTTTAACGCCGCTATGGCCGCGTTTTTGGGTGAACTGTAACCACGCCATACCGGCCTTTCGCAGACTAAACAGCCAAAAAATAAGGGCCTGGCGTCACCAGGCCCTTATTTTTTTCTGATCGCTGACTGCCCAAATCTGATAGTTTTTTAACCAATCACTCCGTTGTTCCGCCAAGCATCTACCTCTTCCTTGCTGAACCCGAGGCCGTCTAGTATCTCGGTGACGTGCTGGCCCAGAGCCGGGGAAGCTTCGGGAGGGTTTGGGACGGTGCCGAGGAAGTTGGCCATGGGACCCACCATCTTTACCTTGCCTTCTTGAATGTGCTCAAATTCGGTGACCAGACCGTTGGCGAGCACCTGAGGGTCTTCAAACAATTCCTCGATGAAACGCACGGGGCCGGCGGGGATCGCCAGTTCTTCGAATATTCGGAGCCATTCGGCGCTCGGTTTCTCGGCGATCAACTCTTCGGCACGCCGCTCCAAGGCTTCGCGGTAGGCCATAGATTCAGGCTTGGTTGGGTCCCAGCTTGGCTCTAGACCGTCGTCGGTAAGCCCCAGGGTTTCCAGCAACCGACGGCGCAACGGATCACTGAGAGCGCCGATTCCGATGGGTGAATCTTTGGTGTAATAGACCCGGTAGTATAGATTGCCGTGATGCTCCCGGCGGCGGCTACCTGGCGAGAGGGCAACCATCTCTTCATATGTTGCGCCTTCCGCCCGTTTGGCCGCCAAGTCTTGGACCGCCTTCTCCCTTGTCTCTCCGTCCAGGTTTTCCACATTAAGGAACCTGGCCCCCATCAACGATAGGGCCGATGCCAATAAGCTGGTTTCGATCTTCTGGCCAACGCCGGTGCGTTCTCTGGAGTACAGGGCGGCGCAAACAGCCCAGGCCATGCAGATGCCTGCCGAGGTGTCTATAAGGGGGCTGGACCAGACCCAAGAGGGAACCCCATCCAGGGTCTTTGTCTCAGATGCGACCATCCCGGTCATTGCCTGGACAATCATATCGTAGCCGGGCCGATCCGCATCCGGGCCTTCCCTTCCATAAGCAGTAAGTTCGCAGTAGATCAGGCGGGGGTTGATGGCGGACAACGTCTCGTAGTCAACACCCAATTTGACCGCCACATCGGGCCGGAAGTTGACTAAAGCGATGTCCATCTCCGGAATCAGTCTTTTGATAATCTCGGCCGCGGCGTCTTTGGCCAGGTTGATGGGGAGACTGCGCTTGCCCCGGTTATAGGTCATAAAAGGCCGGCTCTCGGTTGCAGTAAACCGCTGTGTCAGCCGCCAAGGCTCGCCCCAAGGAGGCTCAACTTTGATCACATCTGCGCCCAAATCGGCCAGCAGCCTGCCGGCCAGAGGCCCAGCGATAATCTCAGTAAAGTCCACGACTTTCACGCCGTCCAGGGCTCCGGGCATTGGGAATTCCTCCAGGAATTAAGCTTACTACGGTGAGCCGTCAGCTTTCAGCCATTATGCCGAAGGTGCGTGGACGCCGCAATGGGTTATTCTTTCAAGCATACCAACATCATTTTAGGCGTCATCTGTTCAGCACCAAGTATGTCGCCTGAAAGCTGATCGCTGACTGCCGTTCGCTGGCTCTCTCCCGCGCCTGGGTCGTGAGTGTTATAATTGCTGTGCGTCGGGGTGTGGCCCAGTCCGGCAGGGCACCTGCATGGGGTGTAGGGGGTCGTCGGTTCGAATC
>VFHG01000260.1 GCA_009392075.1 SAR202 cluster bacterium | reverse complement strand
TCACAAGATCAAGGGGCAGATGTCCAGCGACAGTTTTCGTGCTGGGGCCAAAGTCTTAGCCGGCATGGGCCACAGTTTAGAAGGGTGGATGTTCTTCACTCAGTTGGAAGAACTGGCCGAATTCGCCAAAGCTGTCCCTGACCTGACAATCATTCTCTGCCACGTTGGCGGTCTGCTGGGCACCGGCCCCTACGCCGGGCGCATAGAAGAGGTCAGAGCCACCTGGATCAAAGGCATCGCCGCCGCCGCCGCACAACCCAACATATACATGAAGATCGGCGGCATCGGAATGCCTAGTGTCGGGTTCGATTGGCACCTTCGCGACAATCCCATCGGCTCGGAAGAACTGGCTTCAAACATGGCGCCCATCGTCAACCACTGCATCGAGCAGTTCGGCCCCACCCGGTGCATGTTCGAGAGCAACTTCCCAGTGGACAAGGTGTCCTATTCCTACAACGTCATGTACAACGCCTTCAAACGCATCACCAAGGACTATTCGGCCTCAGAACGGGCCGACATGTTCCACGATGTTGCCGCCAAGGTCTACCGCGTAGACGTGTAGCATCCGACCAGTCGGCGACTCATCAAAGACGGCCTCTGTATTCAATCGAGGCCGTCTTTTCTCTTCACAAATCCTCCTTCCCCCAAACTGGACAGCCCTCAATCCGGACGGTGGCCCACCGTTTCGTTGTAATATGTGCCCAACTAAGGTAGGTGGTGCGCAGATTTGACCAGCAGAATCGATTCAGCATCTGATTTCATCGGCCGCCAAACTGAATCGGCCTACTGACCGCCGCCCCTGGACGACGCGGTCGCAGGGCGGGGGCGTATGGTGATGCTGGCCGGGGAGGCAGGCATCGGCGAGACCCGCCTGGCGCAAGAAAATGCCAGCCTATCCGAGCAACGTGGGGCTCGCGTCCTTTGGGGTTGGTGTTACGAGCTGCAGGGCGCGCCGCTTTATTGGCCATGGCTCCAACTAATTCGCCCTTATGTAGATGAAACGGAAGCCGATCGACTCCGTTCGCATCCGCTCCGTCCTTTTACCTCAGGACGGGGCTTTTGTTGCCCTGGTGAAAAATGAACGGCGTTCGCATCACACGGTTTGGCCTTTAAACAGATGGTTGCGGTATACTGTCGGGAACGATTTCCTTGCACATATCCCACTCTGTGGTTCCCGTGAAAAATCCCTATCCGAGCCCAGCCTGATAGAGAGCGGAATTCATGGCCACCAAAACCAACCGAGGCGCTTTTTCCAAGATCGTAGATGTTGATGCCGGAATCATCAGCCGCGAGATATTCGTCAACGATGAGATCTACCGGCAAGAGCAAGAACAGATATTCGCCCAGGCATGGCTGTTCGTCGGCCATGAAAGCCAGGTAACCAAGCCGGGTGACTTCTTTGTCTCTGCAATGGGCGAGGAATCTGTGATTTTGTGCCGCGACCGCGATGGCCAGTTGAATATCTTCCTCAACTCCTGCAGGCACCGTGGTATGAAGGTCTGCCGCTACGACGAGGGCAACACGCCAGTATTCTCCTGCCCCTACCACGGTTGGAGCTTCGCCACCGACGGCAAACTGGTTGGCGTTCCCTATTTCAAAGACGCCTATCAAGAGCAACTTGATAAGTCCAAGTGGGGCCTGATCAAAGTGGCCCAGATGTTTAATTACAAAGGGAGCATCTGGGCAACCTGGGACAAGAACGCTCCGCCGTTCCTGGATTATCTGGGCGAGATGAAACTGTACTTGGATCTAGCCCTGGACGGGCGTGACGGCAGCGAAGGCGGCTCCGAGATTTTGGGCGGAGTCCAGAAATGGACCATGCCCAGCAACTGGAAGTTCGCCGCCGAGAATTTTGCCGGGGACGGCTACCACAACATCAGCCACCGCTCGGTGGACATGGTTGGTATCGGCCCCAGTGGCCGGGGACGCCGGGACGGCGACGAGATAACAGCCGCCACCCGCCTAAACATCTCATTCCCAGAACTGGGACACGCCGCCGTGGTTGATATGCATCCGTATTCCACCGCTCAAGTTGCCACCTATACCAACACCCAGGGGGTTGAAGAGTATTTCCGGGAACAGGAAGCTAAAAGGCGCGCCAGCCTGGGAGGCCGCCCCAATCTGACCGGCATGGTGGGCACGGTTTTCCCCAACATGTCGTACCTGGCCCGCCAGCCCCGCTCCATCGCCATGTGGCACCCTCGTGGGCCGAATCTTACCGAAGCCTGGCGTTGGTTCCTGATCGACAAGGACACCCCTGACGAAGTCAAAGAGGTCCTGCGCCACTACTACATCCGCTACTCTGGGCCCGGCGGCATGACCGAACAAGATGACATGGAGAACTGGAACTACGCCCATAACGCCAGCCGTGGAGCCATCGCCCGGCGCGCGCCTTACAATTATGAGATGGGCATCGGGATTTCACGCGACGACACCGGATTGCCAGGCGTGGCCACCGAGGGGATCAGCGAAGAGAACCAAAGGGGCTTCTACCGGCGTTGGGCAGCGATGATGGACTCCAATGGCTGGGACGGCCTGGCCCCCAACGGCAATACCAATGGCAAAAGCAACGGGCGCACCAAGAAGAGATAACACGAAACTACCTCGCACAACTATCAAGACGAGAGGAGAGAAAGATATGGCCGCGGTAACACAACTGGGATACGTAGGGTTAGGAGTAAGCAACGTAGAGGAGTGGGAACACTTTGCCACTGACGTGCTAGGTCTGGAGAGCAACGGAATCGATGCAGACGGCAACCTGTCGCTGCGGATGGATGAGTACAGCCACCGGTTTATCATCCAGCCCACCGGCAAGGACGATCTCCAGTTCGTCGGCTGGCAGGTAACCGACCAGCCAGCCCTGCGCGAGATGGCTGGTCAACTGCGGGATGCCGGCATAGAAGTCACCGACGGAACCGACGATGAAAATAAGTCGCGCCGCGTCGAGGGCATGATCAAGTTCGACGACCCAGAGGGCACTCCCACGGAGATATTCTACGGGCCTCCCATCAGCTTTGATCGCCCCTTCAACTCCCCCAGGGCCGTTGGATTCGTGACCAGCGAACAAGGTCTGGGACACGTAGTCCTGCATGTTGGGAACCTAGACCGTACCGTGGAGTTCTACCGAGACGTGCTGGGCATGAAGATCAGTGACTTCATCCGCAATCTTGCCTTCTTCCACTGCAACCCCCGCCATCATTCATTGGCGTTGATCGAATCCAAGGCCCCCAAGAAGCTGAACCATTTCATGATTCAGACCGAGTCCATGAACGATGTGGGCGCCACCTACGACATGGTGTTAGACGGCGATATGCCCCTGACCCGCGGCCTCGGCCGGCACACCAACGACCATATGACTTCCTTCTACATGAAGACTCCATCCGGGTTCGATGTCGAGTACGGCTGGGGCGCCCGCACCGTGGACGACTCAACCTGGCAGGTGGTGCGTCACGAAAAAGGCAGCATTTGGGGACACCGGCCACCAGTTGCAGCAGCGGCCAAGTAGGTCGAAGAAACCCAGGGAGAACATTTAGATGCAACTTGGTTATATCGGGACCGGGACCATGGGCAATCCCATGGCCAAGGCCCTCATTGAGGCTGGCCATTCGGTCACCGTCTATGACGTGCGACGTGAGTCAGCCACCAACCTGTGTGAGATGGGCGCTAATTGGGCAGATAGCCCCCGGGAGTTGTCCGAAGCCAGTGAGGTGGTCTTCACCTCGCTGCCCGGCCCGGTTGAGGCCGAAAAGGTCCTCACGGACCCGGACAACGGCATTCTCGCAGGAATCAAAACCGGCGGGACCTGGGTGGACACTACGACCAACTCACCCACGACGATTCACAAGCTGGCCGACATCTGCAAGCAGCGCGGCATCGAGATGCTGGACTCCCCGGTCAGCGGCCGGATACCCAACATGACGATGATGGTCGGCGGCGACCCGGCGTTGTTCGAGAAACACCGGGCCGTGCTGGAGACCATGGGCAAGGATGTCATCTACGTTGGGGGCACCGCCTCGGGCTGCACGGCCAAGCTGGTGACCCAATACCTGGGTTATTCCAACTTCATCGCCGGAATCGAGGGAATGCTCATCGGGGCCAAAGCCGGTCTGGACATGGACATCCTCGCCAAACTGATACCAATCAGCGCCTCGGCCAGCGGCGTCATGGCACGGTCCATGGACGTTGTTCTAGACGGTACCTTTGCCTCCAATGGGACCCTCGATATCGTCGCCAAGGACCTGCACCTAGCCTGTCAGCTTGCCCGTGATGTGCAAGCCCCGTCCCGCATCGGCGACATCGTGGACGATGTGTTGCAGCGTGCCCAGGCCCAGGGACTCGGTCAGGAAGGGTATCCCATCGTGGCCCGGGTCCTGGAACAGATGGCAAACGCGGAAGTCCGCTCCACGCAAAAGAAATAACCAAGTATCTCGTCCGAACTAAGGAGACGACCCAACATGGCAACTGCCCGTAAGTCCCGTAGCAAGAACGGCCACTCGAATAACATGGTTAACTTGGATTCCGGCACCATCAGCCGGGAGATTTTCGTCAGCCCCGAGATCTATGCCCAGGAACAGGAACAGCTATTCGCCAGGGCCTGGCTTTTCATCGGACATGAAAGCCAAGTCAGCAAGCCAGGCGATTTCTTCGTGGCATCCATGGGCGAAGAATCCGTTATTCTCTGCCGCGACCGCCAGGGCGAGGTCCACGTTTTTCTCAACTCCTGCGCCCACCGGGGCATGAAGGTCTGCCGCTACGATGAGGGTAACACCCCGGTGTTCAGTTGCCCCTACCACGGCTGGAGCTACGCAACAGACGGCAAGCTCGTGGGCGTCCCATACTTCAAAGACGCCTACCAGGAGAAACTGGATAAATCCAAATGGGGTCTGCCTGAAGTAGCTCAGATCTGCAACTACAAGGGCGCGATTTGGGCCACCTGGGACAAGCATGCGCCGTCTTTCAAAGAGTACATGGGCGGATTCCTAACCTACCTCGATTTCCTTTTGGATACCTGGGACGGTGCTGGCGGAGAGGTGGAAGTCTTCGGCGGAGTAGAAAAATGGGTCATCCCCTGCAACTGGAAGTTCCCGGCCGAGAACTTCATCGGCGACCGCTACCACAACATCAGCCACCGCTCCGTGGACATGGTGGGCCAGGGCCCTAGCGGCAGCGGACGGCGCGACATGCAAGAACGGGAGGGAGCCACGGCTCTTGACATCTCTTTCCCAGAGCGCGGCCACGGGACAATCACCTTCTTGCGTTCCGACGACAAAGTGATTCCCGCATACCAGCACTCAAAAATAGTGTCTGAGTATTTCGCCCACTGCGAGGCGGAACGGCGCAAGAACTACGGCCAGTGGGCTCGGTTGGTACCTGGTCCGAGTACCGTTTTCCCGAACATGTCCTATCTACCGCGCCAGCCACGCACCATCTCGGCATGGCACCCCCGCGGCCCCGACAGCCACGAAGCCTGGCGCTGGTTCCTGATCGACAAGAATGCCCCGGCCGAGGTCAAAGAATTCCTGCGTCACTATTACATCAGCTACTCCGGTCCGGCCGGCCTAACCGAGCAGGACGACATGGAAAACTGGAACTATGCCCATAACGCCAGTCAAGGAGTCATCGCCCGGCGGTTCCCCTACAACTATCAGATGGGCATGGGCTTCGACGGCCCTCCGGTGGACACCGACGGCCTGGATATGCCCGGAAAGATTAGGAACGTGACCACTGCCAAGGCGACGGAACACAACCAACGAGGGTTCTACCAGCGGTGGTCCGAGTTCATGAACGCCGGCGACTGGGACACCCTAGCCACCTGGCGCAATGGCCACGCCAACGGCACCGACACCGGCAATGGCAAAGCCCTGTAATTCGCGCAGGACGAAATTCCCTTCCCCAGCGTCGGGGGAAGGTTAGGAAGGGGGTACTAGCCCTCTAGCCAAGCCAGGACACCATCATCGCGGAGGTCCCAACCAATGACCACAACCGAATCAAGCATCGCCCACCTCTTGCTCAAGGAAGAGATTCAAGATTTCCTCTACGAGGAAGCGGAGGCTCTGGACGAGCGGAACTTTGAAGACTGGCTGGACATGCTCGCCGACGACATCCGCTACTGGATGCCCATGCGCCGCAACGTCAAGGCCAACGAGTTGGACAGGGAGTTCACCCGCGAGGGTCAAGACATCAACTGGTTCGATGAGGGCAAGGAAACCCTGGAGCGGCGGGTCATGCAGATCCGGACCGGCGTCCACTGGGCCGAAGAGCCCCTCTCACGCATCTGCCACTTCGTCACCAACGTCCAGCTCCTCAGCGTCACGCCGTCAGCCTCGGACCCAACGGAGGTTTCGGTGAAATGCCGGTTCCTGATCTACCGCAACCGGGTGCAAACCGAGACCGATTTCCTTATCGGAAAACGGGAGGACACCCTCAGAAAGGTGAATGGGGCCTGGAAGGTCGCCGAGCGCAAGATCATCTTGGACCAGAACGTCCTTCTGGCCAAGAACCTGACGTTCTTCTTTTAAAACCGGTGGGTCCGATACGGGAGATTGAAAAATGGCTGACGTAGTTAACCTGATCACGCTGGCGGAGGGCGCCAAGATCGCCACCACCGCTGGGGCTACGGTAGAAGTGGTGGATAACCCCAAAGACGGCGTCTGGGTTTTCGGCAAATATCTGGTCTGCCCGGAAGACCCTTCCCTGGTGGGGAGCGAGGACATGTTCTTCGCCCAAGATATCGTGGAAGTTCTGGACTGATAGCCGACTCCATGATCACCCAGCCAAATTACGAGGAGCTACGCGACGCCTTTCAGGCCGGTTTCGATTCCATCGACGACGGAGACGGCTTCTATCACGGCTTTCACGCGTTTTTGGCCGACCGCGGCTTCGGCAAACGGGAGGGCATCCCCTGCACTTGCTCCGACAACGGGGCACACGGCCACCAGCCCGAGTGCCAGTGGGTTAAGTCCTGAGGGTTAAGACCTAACGTTTATGAGACCAATGAAAAAGAGAGCCATGAAGGCCCTCTTTTTTACGCCGCATTGCCCATCCGGTTGATCGCCAAGATCATCTCGTTTAGCCGGCCGGCGCTTTGCTTGTTGTTCCGGAAGGAAATTCTCCGCTTGGATAGTAATTCCGGCTCGTCATTTTCCTGGCGCAGAGACCCTGACTTCACGATCTCACCAGACTCCAGAAGGTCTGCGAATGATTCATTCAACTCGGCTATCTGGTCCGTCGACAGGTCTTTTTCGAGTCGGACCACAAGTCGGTCATGCACCTGACGGACCGAATGGTACGTAGAGTGGTAGAACTTGATCCAGTCGGCCGCCTCTTCCGCGGAATGGACGATCTTTTATAACGACAAGTCTTCCGGCGATATCAGATTCCGAGCCAGCAGTTGGTCTTTTACGAACTGGTCCCAGGTCTTCCAATAATTGTCCCCTGGAATCTCCATCAGCACCAACGGCATCGGTTGCGCCTTTCCGGTCTGCAGCAGCGTTAATACCTCGAACCCTTCATCCTGAGTGCCGAACCCGCCCGGAAACAATGCGCAGGCGTCGGCCTGCATGACCGTGACCGGGGTTTCGAACGGCAGCAGGATGCTTACCCCAAAGCTGTTCTCTGCTCCAGCGCCGTCGATCCCGGCTTCATGATTCCGGAGGCCGCGCCGGTGATCGCCATGAACCGCTGCTCGGTCATCCGGCGGCCAAAATCGGAAGCCAGTTTGTAATGAGGACCGCCTTCAGGGATGAGGGCTGAGCCAAAGATGGACACCTTCCGGATGTCGCGGTACGGCTTGAACACTCTGGCAGCATACCGGAACTCATCCATGGTCCGGCTGACCACCTTAAGGTCCAAAACGTCCAACCTGTCTTTCTTCGTCTTTAGGGCGTTCAGCAGTATCTCGCGATATAGCCACTGACGCAGGTCCCTGCCTTTGAACTCCGTGGTCGCTTTGGCTTCTTGCAGGATTTCTTCGTTGGTGTCCAGTTTCATGGTTCACTTGCCGCTTCGCCCGGATTTTTTCGGGCAGATCATCTTCAGAAAAGCATATCAGTGATACGAAAATCGAGATAACCATAGATTGCAAGGGTGACCCCTAAACTCGATAACGACAAAAAAGGGGGCCGTCATGGCCTCTCTTTTCCGCCAATTTCCCTGGATGCCTGTCCCGCCGTTCACCCCTTAAATAGGCTGAGAGCGTTCTGGCGGGTGATGCGGTCTTGATCCGCCTGGTCAAGGCCAACGTGGGCCACCGCGTCCATCAGGCCGCCGCTCATGGCCGCCCAGACCCAGTCAGACCCCAATAAAACGTGTTCCGGCCCGGCCAGGTCCAGCAGCAGCTTCAGAGAACGGGGGTTAACGGTGACCGTGTCGTAGTAGAGCATCGACATGTAGTCTTCCGGACCGTCTTTCTTTAGGTCCGTCAGCTTCTCCATACCCCGACGGTAGGCCACGTCCACCCGGCCGATTAGATAGGGCAGAGAGCCGCCACCATGGCAGAGCATCAGCTTCAGTTTGGGGTGCCGGTCCAAGAGGCCAGAGTGGATCAGCTTGGCAGCTAATATGGTCGTGTCCAACGTCCGGCCCATGCTGAAGGCCATGAAACCTGGCCCAACCAGCGGCCATTTGCTGTGGGATGCCCCGTGGAGCATCACCGGCACATCCATTTCCTCGGCTGAGGCCCAGAAAGGCTCCAAGCTCGAATCGGCCACGTCGACCTCGGCCGGGTCGCTGGGCAACATTACCCCCAACATCCCCAGGGTTTTGACGGCGTATTCCAACTCCCTAGCTGCGCGTTCTCCGTCCTGCATGGGTACCGCGGCGATGGTCTGGAAGGCCGGGCCGCTGTCTTTGGCCGTCTGCACCATGTGCTCGTTCAATAGACGGACCCAATCAGCCTCTTTGCCGGGGGGCATCGTGTACCCCTGGATGTCGAGCCAGGGGGCCAGATATTGGGATCCCACTCCCTGCTCCCGCATCCATTCCTGTCGCGTGACC
>VFHG01000259.1 GCA_009392075.1 SAR202 cluster bacterium | reverse complement strand
GGCGACTTCACCCTTACATCAGGGAAGAAGAGCAGCTATTACTTCGACGGACGTCTGTTGAGCTTGGACCCGGAAGGCACTTACCTCATCTCGCAGGCACTGTTGCCATTGTTGCAGGAAGCGGGCGCCAAAGCAGTAGGCGGGACAACCCTGGGGGCAGACCCTATCGTCGCGGCCGTGGCCTTGGCCAGCCACCTGCAGGGTGGGCCCATTCCGGCCTTCATCGTGCGCAAAGAAAGCAAGGCCCACGGAACCAAACAGAATATCGAGGGGCCGCTGACGCCTGGCAGCAAGGTAGCCATCGTGGACGATGTTTGTACCACCGGCGGATCGCTTTTCCACGCCATAGAGGCTGCGGAAGAGGCCGAGTGCACAGTGGTGAAAGTAGTCTCCCTCTTGGACCGAAATGAGGGAGGATCAGAGGAGATGCGCAAGCGGGGCTACGACTTCTCCGCGCTTCTGACTGCTACGCCCGAAGGCAAGATTGAGCCGTCCGCCGATTAGGTGTTTAGTCTTTAGGCGGGCCGTACGGCTGGGCCAGCGATAGGATCTCTGCTGAACCCTTTTCTGACCCTGCAACCTCTAGGTTCGCTCCTGGGATGGCAGCAGCTGCTTTGACGTAGCCAAGACCTTTTAGGACACCGTCCGAAGGCTCTGGAGCAACGGATGTGACCGTTCCAACCGGCTTTTCCTCTTGCAACAGCTCATCGCCAGGAGAGACTGCAGCGGTGGCATCGAAAATCAGCGATACCAGGTACTTCTGGACCTTCTTGTAGCTATCCAACCGGGCTATCACTTCTTGGCCGATGTAGCAACCCTTGGCGAAGTCCACTGAGCCTATAAGGCCGGCTTCCAACGGGTTATAGGGTTCACCTAGTTCTGGACCGAATTCGGGCACGCCGAAGTTAACTCGCGCCGCATCCATCGCCGTCGCGCCCAGAGGTACAGCCCCGGCTTCCGTTAGGTGCTGCCACAGCCCAGCGGCATCATCCGGACTGGTTATCAACCAGTACCTGGATAGCGTTCCAAGGGATTGTTCTACAGCCAGCACGTCAACTCCACCCAATTGGACGCAGTGGGCCGTCAGTGAGTCTTGGGGACCATGTGATGAAGTGAGGCCCAGAATAGTTCCGGAGTCAGGGCCAACAAGCGCCAGCATGGTGGTCTCAGCGGTGACATCCTCGATGGTCAGGTCTTCCATGATGGTGTATTTGTCTAGCCACTCGATTACCGTTTGTTGACGGCCGGGGCTGGTCAATAGAATCACGTGATCGCCTTGGTTCACTACACCCACCACATCGATGATTCGACCGCGGTCGTTGGTCAGAACGGTTACCGCTCCTTCGCCGGCGCCCAGGTCCATCACATTGTTGGTGGACATACGGTTCAGCAGGTCCAAGCCGTCCTCGCCGGTGGCTTTTAATCGCCCCATGTACGAGGCATCGTGAACTCCGGCGGTGGTAGTGGCGGCTTCGTATTCGGATGCGAAATCGGCGTAGACCGCCGGTAGCTGGAATCCGTGCCGGTCGACGAAGATGACTGCGCCGGTTTGTAGGGCCATGGGACGCTCCGATGGGAGACTTTGAGCTGTAATGAACAAGCGCCGCTTTTGTATGGACAAGGCGGCGCTTGTGGTTCGGCTAGTGGGGCGGCTAGACGCTGCCTGGGTTAGACGCTAAACGAAGTGCCGCAGCCGCAGGCTTTCTTGGCATTTGGGTTCTCGAAGACAAAGCCTTTGCCGTTTAAGCCGTCGGAGAAATCCAACTCGGTGCCGACCAGGTAGATATAGCTCTTTTTGTCGACAATCACTTTCACGCCGTGTTGCTCGACAACTTTTTCTGTTTCGGATTCGACGACGTCACCGGTGATATTGAGGTCGTAGGTCAGGCCAGAACATCCGCCGCCTTTAACGGCCACGCGTACTCCGACGTTTTCTTCAATGCCATCTTTCGAAGCGAAGTATTTGATCTTCTCGGCGGCTTTCTCGGAAATGGCCACCGTCAGTACCATGCCATCTTGGGTTATGGGCATATCGTTCTCCCCCGGCGTTTAGCGGTGCTGTTTGGGGTTGGATTAATTCTTTGGCTCCAATACGGAGCCGTAACTGCCATTGTAGGGCCTGATATCACGCTCAGTCAAGAAGCTGAGGCTGGGGCTGAAGCCTAACTTAACAGTTGCTCCAAGCCCTCTGCGCCCAGGTAGGTTTCCAGCAGGCCAGCGAAATGGTCGGCTTTGGCGGCGGTGCGGGCGTCGGCTTTGTCCAAAAGGCCTGCTAGGGCATCGGCCGTATCTAGGGTGTTGGTGCGCACCTGAATCAACGGGACATCGCGTTTCAGCGCTTCGGACTTGATGTAATCGGAAGGATCGCCCGGCCCTGTTAGGACTAGGCAGCAGGTCTTATCGCACATGCTGGCCATCTGGATGTCTGGACGCTCGACCCTGGTGATGACCGCTTGGTTGGCGTAGCGGCCGAAGTAGGTTGGGCCTTCGTCCATGATGTTGCCGCCAATCATGAAACGTTCTATGGGAGCATCGGCGTTCACCGGGTCCAGAACCCATTCGCCCCCAAGGTGCTCGGTCAGTTGGCCAACGGTTACGGTGAGCATGCCCCGACTCTCTGGAATCACAGCTACCGGAACAGACTGGCCGGCCAGTCCACGGGCGACCTCGTCGCGGCGGTGGATGGGAACGGCGTTGACCACCACAGCGGCTAGGTCAGAGCCGGCGGAAGAGACCGATTCGGCGACGGCCTCCTGAGGACCTCGGTGCACCAAGATGACCTTGGAAGGAATACCGTAGGGCGCGGACGCATCGGGGCCTTCAATAATGACGATGCCGGCTTTAGACTCAAGCCTGGATACCTCCGACTGAGCTGTGCTTAGTTCCCCGGAATCGGATTTGTTTCCGGGGGTGGGGACGGTAGGGCCGCCGATGGACTCAAGTAGTCCGGACATGAAGGCGACATCGGAGTCTGCTGTGCGCTCGTCTGAGAACGGCTTGTAGTAGGCAGCTTGATTTCCGGCTTTACTTGCTGTAACCAGCAACGCGGCGGCCACGCTGGTCTTGCCGGCGCCGGACTGATTTCCCACGATTTGAATGACGGCCACAGGGTCTCCTGGATGCCTTTATTTGCGGGGTAATTCTAGCACGCAGCCAGACTAGTCGTTGACGTCCTTGGGGCCTGTGTTTTCCGGGTCAAACTTTTCTGGGAAGTTGGTTGTGTCATCCCATTTGGCCAGGGTGAAGTCCGAACGATGGAGGCTGGCCTGGTTGAAGCTCGCGCCCCTCGCGTCAGTGGCGATCCACATAGAGTCGCGAATCATAGCCAGGGTAAAGTCAGCTCCCGGCATGATGGCTCGGCTCAGGTCGGCCCCATTCATGTTGGATGACTGGAACAGAGCGTTGGTCATGTCGGTGTTTCTAAGATCGGCTTCGATCATGTTGGACTGACTGAAATTTGTTCCTGAAATGTCCGCCCCGATCAGGTTGACCCGGTTCATGCGGCAGCTGGTCAAGACGGCGCCCTTGAGCACCGCGCCTTTCAAGTCGGCCCAGAAAAGGTTCGCATTGACCACGGAAGCACCGGTCAGGTTGACTCCGGCCATTCCGGCTTGGCCGAAATCTGCCTCGTTTAGGTTGGCGCCAGAGAGGTCAGCCCCAGCCAAGTTGGCCCGGGACAGTCTGGCGCCAGAGAGGTCCGCTCCCTTTAGATTGGCGGCCCGAATCTTGGTCCCGGCCAGATTTACTCCGCTGAGGTCGGCCCCTTCCAGGTCCAATTCGACGTCCGGGTTATTCTCGCGCCAGTTGTCCAGGGCTTCCGGGCCGCTGGAAGCTAGTTTCACGTGTTCTGGGTTAGCCAATTCTTTCTCCAATCAGGACTCTGTTAACAAAAATACAGCCCAGGAGTTGGTCCCGGGCTGCTTATTCTTATCCGATGGTATCTGCCTACGGCAGTTATTAAGCGAGGTCTACGCCTCTTCCAACTCGAATAACTTCTCGGCGATGGCCATCTTCAGTTCGTTGACCTTGCCCAGGTCCGGAAATGACCCGGCTTCCTTGCGGTCGAAGATCTTTTCGCCGTCGAGGTAGACTTCCAGGCGTCCCTTGTCCGATGGGGTCATCTTGATCGCGATGTCGCCGGGGGCGTCAGAGCGGAAAAACTCGGTCGCCAACCACGTGGCGACAGGGAAGTATCCTCAAGATACGCAGTACAGTATTTCCGCTTCTACTTTTCCGTGTTCTCCTGCCATTTAGTCCTCCAGAGTTTTTGTGGGCTAGGCGATCACCGCGGTGCCGATGCCCACTGCGGTGCGGTTTCCGTCTTGGTTGTCGCAGAAAAGATCCACCGAGATCTTGGTGCCGACGTCAGTCTCTTCGGTCCCGCTGACGGCTCCGGTGACGGTGATGGTATCCCCGGCCTTGACCGGCCGGAGGAATTTCAAATTTACGGTACCGGTGTGGTTGAAAACGTCAGGCCCAAAGAACTTACGCATGCACTCGGCGGCGAAAGTTATGGACATGCGGCCCGATGCTAGGGTGTAGGTGGTGCCAAGGCGTTTTGCGGCCAGTTCCGGGTTGTTGTGGATGTTCTCCCGGTCGAGTATCCCAGTGGATTCAAACTCGAGTATCGAGTTCTCCGTGATAGATTTGGTGACTGAGGGAATCGCTTGGTCGGGCTTTATTTCTGTTCTGGATGCCATTTCTTCCCCAACTCGTCCGGCTTCTTTAATTGGTAGGTGCTGAGCTTTTCCAGGAGGCGGCCATCTTCGTCGATGGCAGTCGCTTCGATGACAATGTAGGGTTTGTCCCGGCGCAGATATTTGTCTGCGATCCGGCCTTTGACGCTGATCTTTTTGCCGACGATGGGCGGGTTAAAGAACTCGACTTCGTTGCCGGCATTCACGGTGCCGATGGGGTCGTCGTAGACCATGGCGAAGGCGGTGGCGTCGTGCTTAACGCCCAGTGTCGGAAAGGGTGCTTCCGGGTCGTCCACTGAAGAGCGGAATGCGTCTACCATCTCTTGAGTCAGGGTGTACTCGTAGGAGCCCAGTTCTTCACCGATCTCGGCCTTTTCGTAATCGAAGATCTTCAGTTCGGTATCGGCCATTCCGTGGCTCCTCCTGACTGGTGCTGGGCACGTTGCATCTACAATACTGAGTTTGCCGTGGGTAGTCAACGCGCGCCCAGGCTGCGACAACGCGTGGCTGGGCAGTCTGATTTGCCCTATAATGACTTTAGAAATCTGCATCAAGGGCGTGACCGACTGACATGGACATAATCTTCGACCGGGGTGATTCTCAGAACCCCAGAGGACATGCCCTGCTTTACTTCCGCGTGGACACCGAGCCGGACAAGGTCTATGCCACCTACGTGGTCACGCTGCCAGTCAAGTCTGACCTCACAAAGTACGTCCCACCCTTCTTGGCCTCCCATTTGGGCAACATGCCGCTCAGTGACCTTTCGGCTTTCTCCATGCCGCCGGTGCCCGAGGCTATCGGCTCATTTGCGGAATTGGAGCGGATCAGTCAGTTACGAGAGGATGACCTGGTCTACGGCGGCAACATGTTCTCCTTTGACTTGGCCAGGATGATGGAGATGGCCACCGAGGCAGTCCAAGTATATTCCGGGCTTTGCTCTGATGCGTTGGCAATGAACAGCACCCCGGCCGAAGGCGCAGCCGCTGCGATTGGTGAAGAACTCAGAGAGACTCTTGAGTCCGCGGGATCTGCAGCCCCCGAGCCGGAACCGGAACCGGAACCAGAGCCAGACGACTCCCTGAACGTCAATGAAGTCCTGTTCAGCTTTATGAGCGAGAGCGATAAGCTGGGAGAATTGTCAAAGCTGCTGGGCCAGCTTCGTTTCGCCGTCGATGGTTCGGACCAGGTCAATGCCGACGAGGTTAGCGTGGAGATCACGGTTCTGGCGCGGCACCTGCCGGAGAGTTTCAGGGTGAATGACCTTTTGGAAGTTGCCCGGGACAACTCGGAGCGGAGCTCTCAGTTGGCCAAACTGTACATCGACCGTTGCTTCCGGCTCTCCGCTGGAGAAGAGGGCGCCGCCGATGAGCTGGCGATCCAGATTCAGTTGCTAAGGGACCAAGACTAAAAAGTCTGCCCCTGGCCCACTTTAACGGGAGGAATGTGTCCGGATGGCTTACCTCTCCCGATTGCGACTGACCAACTTCCGCAACTTGACCCATCTGGACATTGAGTTGTCTCCCGGTGTGACCGTCTACTACGGCCCCAATGCCCAGGGCAAAACCACCCTGCTGGAAGCTGTCTACCTACTGTGCATCGCCAGATCGTTCCGTGCCGAGAACGAGCGGGAACTGGTCAGTTTCGAGGCAGCCAGGTCCGGCGAACAGGCGCTGGTCGACGGGACTATCCAGAAAGAGGGTCGAAGCCTTCGGGTCATCGTCGGCTACCAGCCAACCCAACGCTCGAGCCAGAACGCCAATGGCCTGAGCTATAACGTCCGCAAGGAGATCAGGGTCAACCGGCTCAAGCATAGCGCCGGCGAGCTCATCGGCCAGGTGAATGCGGTTCTATTCAGCGCCGCGGACATAGAGTTGGTTCAAGGGCCTCCCTCTGGCCGCAGACGGTTTCTGGACATCCTCCTGTCCCAGGCAGACCAGGCCTACTTGAAGAGACTGCAGCGGTATCACCGCGTTGTGCAACAGCGGAACCAACTGCTTCGC
>VFHG01000258.1 GCA_009392075.1 SAR202 cluster bacterium | reverse complement strand
CACCGCAAAGACGCCTTCTTCGCCTGCCACAAAGCCGTGGACCGTATCAAAGAGGTGGTCCCGATATGGAAGAAAGAGGTCTACCAGGACGGCTCTCGTTGGGTAGCCTGCGAAGACCATGAATTTTCACCGGAAGGCCAATACGCAGAGCACCAGCATTCGGCGGAAAGCCGAGGCCATTAAAGTCTCTAGTCCGGCTCCAATGCCCCTTCCGGCTCCCAGGCGAAGTCTTCAGTCCGGTCATCGGGCTGTTCCCGGTTTTGGCTCTTGGACCGGTCTTTGGTCAGCACCGCATTGACCGCCTGCCGCAGCGTCCTCACCCCGATCACTTTCATGCCTTGCGGGACCGTTAGTCCCTCTAGACATCCTTCGGGCAGGATACATTTCTTAAGCCCCAACCGCCCAGCCTCGTTCACCCTCCGCTGGGCCTGGGAAACTGGCCGTATCTCTGCGCTCAGGCCAATCTCTCCGAAGGCGAACATCTCCAGGTGCAAGGGGCAGTTGTAAAGGCTGGACGCCATGGCCAGCACCAAGGCCAGGTCCGCCGCCGGCTCGCTGATCTTGAAGCCACCGGCCACGTTTACGATGATGTCTTGGCCGGACAGCTCCAACCCGGCTCGGCGGGAAGCCACCGCGGCCAGCATGAGCAGTCGATTGTAGTCCAGGCCGTTTGAGACGCGGCGGGGGGCCGGTAGTTGGGAAGGAGATGTGAGCGCCTGGACCTCCAGTAGCAACGCGCGGCTGCCCTCGACCACCGGTGCAAGGGCCGCTCCAATGGCTCCGCCAGCCCGCTGGGAGAGCAGCGCCTTGGACGGGTCGGCCACATCGGTCAGTCCTAGTTCAGTCATCTCAAAAAACCCGACCTCAGTGGTGGCGCCGAACCGGTTCTTCCCGGCCCGTAGCACCCGGAAACCGCCGTCTTCCTGGGACTCTAGATAGAGCACCACGTCCACCATGTGTTCCAGAACCCTGGGGCCGGCCAGAGAACCGTCTTTGGTCATGTGGCCGGAGACGAACACCGGTGTCCCGCTGTCTTTGGCCCAACGAAGGAGCCTCAGACCGGCCTCGCGGACTTGTCCCACGCTGCCGGGGCCGGAATTTTCGTCGCTGCTATATAAGGTTTGGATCGAATCAACGATGACCAGACCCGGTCTGATGGAGTCCATTTTATCGATTACGGTCACAAGGTCTGTCTCGGGCAGCATCAGCACACCATCGCCGGCAAAACCCAAACGGTCGGAGCGCAATTTTATCTGTTGGGGTGATTCCTCGCCGCTGACATACAGGACTTTCTGGCCTTTGGCAGCAACGTATTGGGCCAGTTGCAGAAGAAGGGTGGACTTGCCAACTCCTGGCTCACCGGCCAGGAGCACCACTGACCCGGGGACAACTCCGCCGCCTAGCACACGGTTGAGTTCTGGTGACGGTAGGGGGTCTCGGGGTTGGTCTTCAGAAGAGATGGACGATAACTCGACCACGTCGGTCGCGCTCGTGGCAAGCCATTCGGGCCTCCCTTTGGGCGCCAGAGGGGCCACTGCGGTTTCAACCAGAGGAGTTTTGGAGCCGCATCCTTGGGCGGGGCAAAAACCAGACCATTTGGCGAATTCATTCCCGCAAGACGGGCACATGAAGACTGTTTGACGCCGTTCTTTCACCTTAGCCACACCGCACCACCAAAACCAGAATCATCCGGAGCCGCCCGTATTCACCCGGATTCCTACCTTTAAGGAATGCGGCAATTATAACAACAGAAGGCCCCACAATCGTGGGGCCTTCTGTCAGTAGTTCCGGGGTTTTTACCGGGGTTGGCGCCTTAGTCGGCTGTCGCAGTCGCTTTGGCTTCCGCCTCCGGTTCAGCTTTAGCCTTTGCTTTGGGCTTGGCCTTGGCTTTCTTGGAAGTGATTTTGATGGCGCCGTCTTCGAAGTCGATCATCGCCACATCACCGGCCACCAGCCTTCTGCTGAGCACCTCATCAGACAGGCTGTCTTCGATCTCATCCTGAATCAGTCTCCGTAGCGGCCTTGCACCGAGCACCGGGTCGAAACCATTCTCTCCCAGGTGGGCCTTGGCTGCTTCGGTGATTTCCAGGGTGATCTCTTTCTCGCCCAGTTCGGTGCGGACCTGGTTCATCATCAGATCAACGATCTCTTGAATCTCGTCCCTGGTGAGCTGATGGAACACCACGGTCGAATCAATCCGGTTCAGGAACTCAGGCCGGAAGAACCGTTTTACCTCGTCCATCACCTTGTCTTTCATGCGCTCGTAGGCGCTGTCGTCGGTCTGAGCCTCGCTAGTCTTGGCAGCAAAGCCAAGGGACGTCTCCCGTTTGATCAAGTCCGACCCTAGGTTGCTGGTCATGATGATGATCGAGTTCCGGAAGTCCACCTTCCTGCCTCGGGCATCCGTCAGGTGTCCAGCATCGAAGATCTGCAGCAGGATGTTGAAGACCTCCGGATGGGCCTTTTCAATCTCGTCTAATAGCACAGCGCAGTAGTTCTTGCGCCGGACGCCCTCTGTCAACTGACCGCCTTCGTCATAGCCGACGTATCCCGGAGGGGCGCCGATTAGACGGGCAACCGTATGGCGTTCTTGGAACTCGGACATGTCCAGGCGAATCATGTTGTCTTCATCGCCGAACATGAACTCGGCCAGAGCACGGACCAATTCGGTCTTGCCCACACCGGTGGGGCCAAGGAACATGAACACGCCGATGGGTCGGCGGGAGTCCTTCAGGCCGGCCCGAGCGCGGCGCACCGACTTGGATACGCTGACGATGGCTTCGTCCTGCCCGATGATCCGCTTGTGGAGTTCCCCTTCCATCTGGAGGAGGCGTTCCGTCTCTTCTTCCGCCAGCCGGGTGACGGGTATTCCCGTCCACATGCTGACAACTTCTGCGATATCATCTTCGGTGACGACCCGGCGCTCTGCGTTCTCCCCTTCCTGCCACTCTTTTTCCAGAGTGTCGAGGTTTTCGTTCTGCCGCAATTCCCGGTCTCGTAGTTCCGCTGCCGCCTCGTATTGCTGTGAAGCAATGGCTTCGTCTTTCTCTTTTCGAACCTGCTCCAAAACTTGCATGGCGTCCTTTACCGATGCGGGGGTGACGCTGCCGCGTAGCCGTACCCGGGAGCCGGCCTCATCTATGAGGTCGATGGCCTTGTCGGGCAGGAAGCGGTCGGGAATATAGCGCTGGGCCAGCAGTGCCGCAGTGCGAATCGCCTCGTCCGTGATATTTACTTTGTGGTGGTCCTCGTACTTGCTCCGTATACCCATCAAGATCGCCACCGTGTCATCCTTGTCCGGCTCTTCAACCCGCACGGGCTGTAGGCGGCGCTCCAATGCCGGGTCGCGCTCGACGTACTTTCTGTAATCGTCCAGCGTCGTTGCGCCGATACATTGAATCTCGCCACGGGCCAGTGAGGGCTTCAGGATGTTGGAAGCATCAACCGCGCCTTCCGCGGCTCCAGCCCCTACGATTGTGTGAATCTCGTCGATGAACAGGACACAGTTGCCAGCGGATTTGATCTCTTCAATGACCTTCTTCAACCGCTCTTCAAATTCGCCGCGGTATTTGGTTCCCGCAACCAAGGCGCCCATGTCTAGGGTGACAAGACGTTTTCCTTGCAATGTGTCGGGGACATCTCCGCCGCTGATCAATTGGGCCAAAGCCTCAACGATGGCGGTTTTGCCAACGCCCGGCTCGCCAACCAGAACAGGGTTGTTCTTGGTGCGCCGGCTGAGGATCTGGACCATCCGCTCGATCTCTTTCTCCCGGCCAACGACCGGGTCAAGCTTGTCTGCTTTTGCGGCGACAGTTAAGTCGATGCCTAGTTGGTCTAGGGTTGGCGTCTTGGATGTGGACCGGCTGCCTTGGGACCCGGTACCGGAAGTGTGGCTAAGGATGCGGTGAGTCTCGGCCCGGACCTTGTCCAGGGTGACTCCCAGGCTCTCGAGGACGCCGGCCGCTACGCCTTCGCCTTCACGCAGTAGGCCGATGAGCAGGTGCTCTGTTCCGATATAAGTGTGGTTCATTCGCCGGGCTTCGTCGACGGCTAATTCCACAACTTTCTTTGCACGAGGGGTAAGGCCGATCTCGCCTTGGGCCGGCTTCTCGCCACGGCCGATGATGAATTCAACAGCCGACCGGACCTTGCTCAGGTCCACGGACAAGCTGGATAACACCCGGGCAGCAACGCCTTCGGTCTCGCGGACCAGGCCAAGAAGGATGTGCTCGGTGCCGATGTAGTTATGGTTAAACCGCTGCGCCTCTTCTTGTGCCAGTGATAGTACCCGCCGTGCGCGTTCGGAGAACTTCTCGAATCTACTGCCCATTTCACGCTCCTGATGGGAGTAAGTTGAGGAACCCGTTTGATCAGGGTTCCTTTCTAGGGAAGGGTTCCACTACCCATGTCGTTGTAGTTCTTTTCTAGGGAAGGGTGCCACTAAAGGTACGTTTGCCACAGAGTGTCGCAAATACCCAGTTGGGAAAGAGATTTCCTGCGGTCCGGCCCCGTTCGTGAAAACAGGGCTTTGGCAGGGAATTCACCCTCACGCCCCTAGTGCAAATAATTATATTGAAGGCCCTACTATGTGTAAAGGCACAATAACGCAAAAAATCTGCTTAATGCATGCGTCCAACCGGATCTAATCCCAGCCGGAAACTTACCGGAAGACCTGCCTGTTCCTAGTCTTCAAAACGCGGTTCCGTTGGGGAACAATATGCTCAGAGAGGAGTCCATTGGGTTGGACCACCGGGGCCGTAGACTGGGAAGGTGCAACAAGCGTGGAGGCTTCTGAGAGGATATACCTCCCGGCGGTGACCTATTTTCCCACTCCGTCGCCAGAGCAGTATCGTAGGCGCTGA
>VFHG01000257.1 GCA_009392075.1 SAR202 cluster bacterium | reverse complement strand
ACTTCTCGACAAGTTGGGCCTCGTCCAGACACGCTTGAATCTCCTGTTGGTCCCGCGTGTCGTCAAACTTCATGGGATATAGGAAGTGACCGAATCGCATAGTTTTTGGCTCCAGTTGCTTTTGGCCGGGTTATTGTACTACTGATGCTGGCGACCGGTTATGATATGCAAAACTCGCTTCTGGGGCTGGGGTAACTTCTAGATGGACGGCTAACGATGGCTAAGCGGATGCTCATGAACGCGTTCTCGATGAATTGCGTCTCCCACATTCAGCAGGGTTTGTGGGTCCGTGACGATACCCGCCAGCTCGAGTACAACCAGCTAGACCCGTGGGTGGAACTGGCCCAGATACTGGAGAAGGGCTGCTTCGACGCGCTTTTCCTGGCCGATGTGATAGGAGTCTACGACTCGTACCGCGGCGGCCCCGAAACGTCGATCATCGAAGGGATGCAGACCCCGGTCAATGATCCGGCCATGCTGGTCCCGGCCATGGCCTATTCCACCGAGAATCTGGGCTTCGCATTCACCAGCTCGGTCCTGCAGAGTCACCCCTTCGCCTTTGCCCGGCAGATGTCGACTCTGGACCATCTGACCCGGGGGCGAGTGGCGTGGAACATCGTGACATCCTATCTGCCCAACGCCGGGCTGAATTTCGGCCTCGACGGGTTGCCGTCTCACGACGAGCGGTACGACCTGGCCGACGAGTATCTCGACGTAGTCTACAAGCTGTGGGAGGCCAGTTGGGAGGACGACGCCGTGCTGCGCGACACCGAGCGCGGCATTTATGCCGACCCGGCCAAGGTCCACCCCATCAACCATGTGGGCAAGCACTTCAACGTAGCCGGACCGCACCTTTCGGAGCCGTCGCCCCAGCGCACTCCCCTGCTCTTCCAGGCGGGCTCTTCCACCCGAGGCCGCAGCTTCGCCGCCAAACATGCCGAATGCATGTTTATCGTGGACTCGCGCCGGAGCCTGACGGGCGCCGCCAGCGTCATCTCCGATGTCCGGAGCCAGGCTGTCCGCAACGGCCGCCGTCCGGAGGACATCCAGTTCTTTCAGGGGTTGTCGCCTGTCGTTGGAGGCACCGAGACCGAAGCCAAGGCCAAAGAGGCCGAATACCTGGAGCAGTTCAGCACGGAGGGAGCCCTCGCCCACCTAAGCGGCAGCATCGGGATAGACCTCTCAGCCATAGACCTGGACCAGCCGCTGAAATCCATCGATACTAGGGCTATGCGAGGCATGGTCAAAGGCCTGATTGAGTCGACCCCGGACCAGACGCAAACCTTCCGAGACCTGATTCGCACCCGCAATGCCGGCCAGTTCCTAACCGGATCCCCCGAACAGATCGCCGACGCCCTTCAGGACTGGCAAAAAGCTGGAGTGGACGGCTTCAACCTGATCTACTCAGTAACCCCCGGTACCTTCGTAGACTTTATAGAAGCCGTAGTCCCCATCCTCCAAAAACGTGGCCTGATGCAAAAAGAATACGCCCCAGGGCCATTAAGGGAGAAAATTTTTGGGTATGGGAGGCTGCCGGCAAGGCATCCGGCGGCGGGGTTTAGGCAGAGGTAGGAGGCCACGCCGCTACGGTCGAGAGCAACCCGTACCAGAAAACCGCGGCAACCGGTTGAGGCAGAACCAATGCGTGACGAGTAGGCTCTGTGAGGGTCGTTCGAACGTTTGTACCGCAAAATGGGCGCCCGTCGTTTAGATGGTCTTCGGACATCGTAGAGGGTTGTACCTCCTCCTGCCACTACGACGCTCCAAAGTGTTCCGCTATTAAGAATCCCACTCGGTAACCATGGCAGTATTTATAACCCGAGAGGGAGAATCGCGTATGTTGCAGCTTGAAGCAGCGCTTGGAAACTATACCTCGAAAAAATGCCCGATGGAGCCCTCGTTGGAGTCCAAATAATGTTTCTTTTGGATAAATTGTCTCCCGGTGGTTAGGCACCCCGACCTTGCCCCTCCTACCCCTCCAGATGCACCGTCGCAGTAACTCTAGGAACATCCCCTACCACACGGGTTGTGTGGCCGGCGCCGGTTAGGTCTTCGGCTAAATTTACGTCGCCGGCGCCCAGGCGGTGGACGGTGCCGTCTTTCAGGCCGATCTCAGCCTCCCCCGAGAGGGTGATGATGTACTGGCGACGGGGGGCAATGTGCCAGTCACTGAAGAAGCCGGGCTGCTGGGCCCGGAAGATGATGCCCTTGGCGTCGTGCAGGGCGTTCCAGGCTGGGTGGTCCGACGGGTTGATCTCCTCGATGTGAGTGGTGCCGTCGTCACCGGTGTACATTCTGATTGAACCCATGGGTTTTCTCCTTTTCTTTTATGAATTATCTGGATTGGGTGATCGGTCCATATATTGACTTCAGCGAGCTAGCGTCCTTCGACGGGCTCAGGATGAGTGGAGGTGGTGTGGGGGGTGGTGCTACGAAATGAAGCCTTTGATGGCTGTGTAGGCTTCGTCTGGGAGTTCTTCCGCTATGTAGTGGCCGCAGTTTAGGGGGAGTCCCTGCACGTTGGTGGCGTAGTCCCGCCAGACTTTTAGGACGTCTTGGGTCCGCCCGACGTAGCCGGTGGAGCTCCACATGGCCAACATGGGACAGTTGATCTTCTGGTCGAAGTCGGCGTCATCGTGGACCAGGTCGATGGTGGCCCCGGCACGGTAGTCCTCGCAGACGGCGTGGATGGTGCCGGGATTGTTGAAACAGCGCAGATAATCGGCCAGCGCCTCGGGCGTGAACACCGTTTCAGCGTCCTTGACCCGGTTGAAACCCCGACCCGCGTAGAACTCGGGGTCGGCCCCGATCACCCGCTCCGGGAAGTCGTAGGGCTGGATCAGGAAGAACCAGTGATAGGTGTTGGTGGCGAAGTCTTTGTTCACGATCTGGAACATGGTGCGAGTGGGAATGATGTCCAACGTCACCAACTTCTGGACGCTATCTGGATGGTCCTTGGTCAGCCGGTGTGACACCCGCCCGCCCCGGTCGTGGCCCACCAGGAAGAATTGCTCGAAGCCAAGCTCCTTCATCACGTCCACCTGGTCCTGGGCCATGACGCGCTTGGAGTAATTCATGTGCTCCGGGTCGCCTTCGACTTTGGCGCTGTCGCCGTAGCCGCGCAGGTCCGGGCAGACAACGGTGAAATCCTCGGCCAGCCGCGGCGCGATCTTGTTCCACATGGCATGGGTTTGGGGGTACCCATGGAGCATCAGCATGGGAGGCCCGCTGCCGCCCTTCACCAGGTTTATCGTCGTCCCATTGGCTTCTATCTGAAGCTCTTCAAATCCCTGAAACATAGTTTCTTTCCCTTTTTCTTTTGAGATAAACCTCAGTTAACCTGATGGAGTCAGCACCCGCTCAAGGACGCGCCGCAGCGCTGCGGTGAAGGCGTCGACCTCGGCCTCGCCGATCTCCGTGGAGACCGCGCCGACCAGATTGGCGGCCATCAGGATGCCCTCATTTAGCAGGCCCAGGAAAACCTGGTGCCGGAATGCCGCGTCTTCGGCGGCGATGTCCCGGTAGCCCACCAGCTCCTCGCCGGTGAAGTGAATGCCGAACAGCGAGCCCAGACCGGTCACCTGGACCGGCGTCTCTAGTTCCGCGCCCACCTTGAAGATGCCGGCCCGCAGGTACTCGGTCATCTCGGCCAGCTTGCGGTAGACCTCGGGGGTTAGTTGCTCCAGGGTTGCCGCGCCGGCCAGCATGGTCACCGGATTGGCATTAAAGGTCCCGGCATGGGCTACCCTGGGCCCACCGGCCTGCGTTGGGTCGTAGAGGTCCATGATCTCCTTGCTGCCGCCGAAGGCGCCGATGGAAAACCCACCGCCGATGATCTTGCCCAGCGATGTCATGTCGGGGGTGATGCCGTAGTACTCCTGGGCGCCGCCCGTCGATGCGCGGTAACTGATGACCTCGTCGAAGATCAGGATGATGCCGTTGGCCGCGGTAAATTCACGCAGCATAATCAAGAACTCGGTGGTGGCCGGCAGCATGCCCACCGAGCCGAGTATCGGCTCGATGATCACCGCCGCCAGCTCGTCCTTGTGGCTTTCAAGTGTCTCTCGGGCGATGGTTGTCTCGTTGAAGGGAATCACGACCACTTGCTCCAGCGTCCCTTCGCCCAGTCCTTCGGTGGCGGCCATGGGGTTGGGGTGAGAGCGCTCGCCGGCCTTGGCGGGGTTCACACGCACGCTGACGCTCACCTGATCGTGACTGCCGTGGTAGCCGCCCTCGACCTTGGCGATCTTGCTCTTGCCGGTGACGGCACGCGCCGCCCGGATGGTGTTAAGCGTGGCCTCGGTTCCCGAGTTGGTGAACCGTACCAGGTCGAAGCTGGGGATACGCTCGCAGAGCAGCTTGGCCAGCCGGATCTGATGGGCGTTGGGAGCGTTGTAGACCACGCCTTGCTTCATCTGATTCTCGACCGCGTCCAACACCGGCTTGGGTCCATGCCCCAGGACTAGCGTGGTCATGGTGCCGATGAAGTCCAAGCGGTCCACGCCGTCGGAGTCGACCACATGGCAGCCCGAGGCATGGTCGACGAAGATTGGGTAGGGCGCCCAGAAGATGGAGTTCCGGCTGTCGCCGCCGGGCATGTAGTTCTTGGCGTCCTCCCAGAGAGCCTTGGACTTGGAAGTCGACTGAACGTACCGGTCAAGTTCGCTGTTGTTGTCGGGCATGGGTGTCTCCTGTATCTGGCCAATGTTCGTGAATCATAGTAGCTTCGCCGCCTGCTGTCACGTTGGGATGAGCGATGGGTCTAATCGCTCGATACGTGTCGGAGTACTAGCGATGAGATTCCTCGGCTGACGCCTCGGAATGACAGAAAAAAGAACACCTACTTAGTCGGCGGGTGTTCCCACGGCGGCCGCCGGCTCAGG
>VFHG01000256.1 GCA_009392075.1 SAR202 cluster bacterium | reverse complement strand
TGAAACGGTCAAGAGGGGCCAACTCGTCAGTGCGCAGAAAGTCGAATGACTTAACGTCGTGGGTCCAGGTGGTCTTGTCCCAATCCACTCTGAATCTGGCTGCCAGACCGTTTGTGGATTCGCTGGGTTTGCGTCTAGGCATCAAGTCCTCCGGAAAACGCTGGAGAGGTGGGTCCAATATTCAATACCCTGAGGGACATTATTATACATTTCAGGCTGGTCGGGGCATAAAACCAAGAACACCGCCAGAACCCAATCGGCGGACCGACTGATTCGCTCTAAAATCTCAGATAGTGTCCAATATCATCGTTCTTGCTGATTCAGATTCTTTTATGTCCACCTAGGTTCAAGTTAGGAGATATTAGGCCGTTCATGGACATAACCTGACATCGGGCTAGTCACGAATCACGCGTGACTCGGGTTGACACGCAAATTGCGCTAGGTCTACAATTTTGCCAGAGCAACGGACGATTTTCGGAGGCCAACAACTGCATGCTCGAGATGACCGTAGATAGCATCCGGGTCAGCCCCATGAACTACCAGCGCGTCGTGATCCTCAAAGAGAAGGAATCTGACCGGTATCTTCCTATTTGGATCGGCCCAGCGGAAGCCGACGCCATCGCGGTGAAGCTCCAGGACCTGAGCGTCCCGCGGCCGCTGACCCACGACCTGCTGGGAACGATCATCGACTCCCTGGGTGGCACCATCGACCACATCTTGGTGAGCGACCTCCACAACGACACTTTCTTCGCCAAAATCACCATCCAGTCCAACGGGGAATCCAAGGAGATCGATTGCCGGCCCAGCGACGCAGTTGCCTTGGCCGTGAGGGCGAAAGTGCCGATCTACGCCAACGAAGAGGTTTTGGACAAGGCGGGAATCCATTTAGATAAGGAAACCGGCAAGCCTCTGGGACAGGAAACAGCAAGCGATGGCTCTCCTTTAGAACCGCAGGCTGAGGTGAAGCCGGAAGAACTGAAGAGCATGTCTGCATTCACCGACTTCATCGACTCCCTGGACCTAGAGGACTTTGGCAAGCAGTCAGGCGCCCGTTGAAGGCCTTAGGAAAATGAGGATAAACAGACAGCCCTGTCGCCAGATTGACGGGGCTGTTTTTCGTTGAGAAGGCCAACGAATTTCGTAAATTCAAAGCTAATTGACTTTTACAATACCCAGTGATAACATCCAAATCGCTCTGGCGGAGACATGAATCTGATGGTCCTGGCCCTACGCCTAACCGGGCTCGGATGGTACGTCGCCATCTGTATCGTGGTTGGGGTTGTAGGGGGTCTTGGTTTAGATAAGTTAGCCGGCACCGTACCCTTATTCACATTGCTGGGGACGGTGCTGGGCAGCATCGTCGCGTTTTGGGGTCTCTACAAGATGGTCCAGCCTGTCCTCTCCGGAACGAAAAGCGGCGGATCCACCGATAATCGAGGAGAACAATAGTGCCGACTGGCGCATTGGGGAAGAAATTACTCCTGTTCACAGGAATAGGTTTGGTTTTTCTGCTGCTGGCTGGTTTCGTCTTCGGTGCTGTTGGTTCGGCCATGTTGGGCACCGACCAGTTTCTGGATAAGCCGGAGATTCACCTCCCTCCCCAACCCATTTTCCCCTCCTCCACCCGCGATGAACACCTCGGACTAGTGCATGTGGAAGGTGAATCAAGCGGAGAATCCGGTGAGGCGGCCGAAGGCGAGGGAGAAGGCCACTTCTCACCTCTCGGGGCCACCGAGTTTGCGGTAACCAACACACTCCTCTCTTCCTGGTTTACCACCATCGTTTTGATTCTTATATTCGTCACGGCTGCCCGCAGGCGCTCGGTGATTCCGGGACGATTCCAAGGATTCGTCGAGTCGATGATAGAGGGTGTCTTGGGATTCTCCGCCGCTGTACTAGGGGCTGAGATGGCCCGCCGTACTTTCCCGATCGTTGCAACGATCTTTTTCTTCGTACTGTTCAACGCCTGGCTTGCGTTACTTCCCTTCTATCAATTCCTGGGCTTCACCGTGGACGGTGAGATTAAAGCCCATCTGATACGCTCCGCGGGCACCGATATCAACATGCCGCTGGCTCTGGCGTTAGTGTCATTTGTGTTCGTAGAATATTGGGGCTTCCGAGCGGGCAGCTTCGGTTACTTGAAGAAATTCTTCCAATTGGGCAAGTTATTCCGCGGCAAACCCGCCGGGCTGATTGACGCCTTCGTAGGGCTCCTAGAACTAACCAGTGAATTCGTCCGCGTGATCAGCTTTACTTTCCGGTTGTTTGGCAACATGACGGCGGGCGAGATTCTGGTGGTGATGATCACATTCCTGGTGCCGTTCGTTGCAACTCAATTCGTCTTCGGCCTTGAATTGCTTGTAGGTTTGATCCAGGCGGTCATCTTCGCCGGGTTGACCGTCGTATTCCTGTCGGTGGCCACGACCCACGATAAGCATTAAATAAAAATACACACATAGATAGCCGAATTTCCGGTCCGCAAATGGGCGGCCGAATCTCGAACAAACAATTTTAAAAGGTTAAGAGGAGAACGGTGATGGACTTAGTTCTGTTGCAAATAACTGATGAGGCATTGAAATTTAGCGAACTTGGCAAATTCATCGGGGCCGGTATTGCCATCGGTCTCGGTGTGATTGGCCCTGGCATCGGCATCGGCATTCTGGGCTCAGGGGCTATGGGCGCCATCGGAAGGAATCCCGAAGCAGCGGCCGCGATACAGACTAACATGATTCTGGCCATCGCCTTCGCCGAGGCGTTGGGGATCTACGCCCTGATCACGGCGGTGATCCTACTCTTCGTGGTCTAGCATGTTACTGCTAGGGGTAACCGAACTAGGGATAAATCTACCAAGCTTAGTCGCTTACTTAGTCAACTTCATCCTCCTGCTGGGAATCCTTGGCTTCTTCGCCTACAAGCCCCTGATGCGGATGCTGGATGAACGGACGGAGCGTATCCGGGAGAGCCTGGAGGCCGCCGACCGGGCGCGTGAGGAAGCCGCATCTGCCCAGGAGGCCATCCAGGAGCAGATAGACGAGGCCCGGCGTGAAGGTCAACGCATCATGGACCAAACACGGGAAGCGGCGGAGCGGTTCCGGACCGAAGAGATGGAAAAGGCACGCCAGGAGGCTGAAGCCTTCGTGGAACGGGCAAAAGCGGACATCGCACGGGAGCGGGACACCGCCCTTCAAGAGGTCCGGGCCAGTTTCGGCGACCTCGCCATAACCGCGGCAGAACGGGTCATCCGCAGTTCTCTGGACCGCACGGCCCATGAGAGCCTGATCAACCAGGTATTAGAAGAAGGCGAATCCCTGAGAAGGGGCTAAAGGACCCATGGCCCAACAGCTCTCAGGAAAACGGTACGCACAGGCCATCTTCGACTTGGCGCTGGAGAACAACCAGGTTGAACAATGGGGCGAGGACTTGGCAGTGGTGAGCGAGGCGTTTGAAGACGCCGACTTCGCCGCTCTTATGAAACACGCCGACATGTCCAGCGTTGCCAAGCTGGCCGCCACCGCAACGGTGCTGGCCGGGGTCAATGCCATGGTCCGTAACCTAGTTGACCTGTTGGTGTCCAAGAACTCAGTCGACTCGATTGTCGGCGTATATACGGGTTATATCGAATTACTCGACAACCACCTAGGGCGGCAACGGGTTGAAGTCACTACCGCGGTGCCACTGGAAAGCGCCGAAGCCGACCGTATCAACAGTTTCGTGGCCGGACTGGTCCGCCGCGAAGTCGTTCTGACCACAAATGTCGATGAGTCAATCATCGGCGGCCTGGTGATTCAGATCGGTGACCGGCTGCTGGACGGCAGCACCAAAGCCCGGTTAGACGGGCTGCGAAACCGCTTGCACACAGAGATTGCCGCCTCGGCTTAGCAATCTCTTTTAATCGTTAGAGTAAGGAGTACCTCTGATGGCTACCAGAGGACAGGACATAGTTTCGCTTATAAAGCGTCAGATCGAAGAATTTGGCGGAGATTTGACTTTGGTGGATGTGGGCACGGTGGTCCAAGTGGGCGACGGTGTTGCCAGCATCCAAGGCCTGCAGGGCGTCAGATCCAACGAACTATTGGATTTCGGGGATGACGTTCTCGGTCTGGCCTTGAACTTGGAATCCGACATCGTCGGCGCAGCCATTCTAGGCGACCCCAACTCGGTGAAAGAGGGCCAACGGGTCCAGTCCACCGGGAGGATCATCGAGGTCCCCGTGGGCGATGCGCTCATCGGCCGCGTGGTTGACCCCTTGGGCCGTCCTCTGGACGGCAAGGGTCCAGTGGCGACTACCGGCACCCGCTCAGTTGAGAAAGTAGCCCCCAACGTGGTGGCCCGCCAGTCCGTTGACCAGCCCGTACAGACCGGCATCAAAGCCGTTGACTCAATGATTCCCATCGGCCGCGGGCAACGGGAACTGATCATCGGCGACCGTTCCACCGGCAAAACCGCCATCGCCCTGGATACCATCATCAATCAGAAGGGCGGCGACCTGATCTGCATCTATGTGGCCATCGGCCAGAAACAGGGAAAGGTGGCCCAGGTTGTGGGTTCCCTCGACGCTGCTGGGGCCATGGAACACACCATCGTTGTTACCGCCGGAGCATCCGACTCCGCGCCCATTCAGTACATAGCTCCTTACGCCGGCTGCGCCATGGCTGAAGAGTTCATGGCCCAGGGCAAAGACGTCCTTATCGTCTACGACGACCTGACCAAGCATGCATGGGCCTACCGCCAGATGTCGCTACTTCTGCGCCGCCCCGCCGGCCGCGAAGCCTATCCCGGAGACATTTTCTACCTCCACAGCCGCTTGTTGGAGCGGTCTGCCCGGCTGGATGAAGCCAACGGTGGCGGTTCCATCACTGCTCTTCCGATCATTGAAACTCAAGCGGG
>VFHG01000255.1 GCA_009392075.1 SAR202 cluster bacterium | reverse complement strand
ACCATGCTTTTAATGATCGACAATTACGATAGCTTCACCTACAACCTGTACCAATACCTGTGTGAGTTGGGCGCGGAGGTTGAGGTCGCCCGCAACGACAAGATCTCGTTGGAAGAGATCCAAGACATGTCGCCGGAGGGGATAATTATTTCTCCGGGGCCGTCCACTCCCTTGGAAGCCGGCATATCCAACGACGTGATACGCCAATTTGGCCCCAATACTCCGACCTTGGGCGTTTGCCTGGGCCATCAGTGCATCGGCCACGTTTATGGGGCAAAAGTTGACCAGGCGGGCGAGATCCGCCACGGTAAGACCTCTATGGTCAGTCACAACGGCGCTGGAGTGCTTGCCGGACTGCCCAACCCCTTCCAGGCCATTCGCTACCACTCGTTGGTCGTCTTCCCTGAGACGATGCCGGACACCTTGGAAGTCACAGCACAGACAGAAAACGGCCTGGTCATGGGGCTTCGGCATAAGGATTACCCCATAGAAGGCGTCCAGTTCCACCCGGAGTCTATTTTGACTCCGGATGGAAAACACCTGCTGCAGAATTTTCTTGATACAGTTAGCGCTGCGATGGCGATCTAGATAGGAGCTGAAATTTGGATATCCGCGAAGCGATAGATGTTGTCGTCTCAGGCGATTCATTGGCCATGGACGATGCAGCAGCAGTAATGCGCCAGATCATGTCCGGAGAGGCGACCCAGGCCCAGTTGGGCTCGTTCCTGACTGCCCTCCGGCTGAAGGGCGAAAGCACTGAAGAGATCGCCGGTATGGCCACCGTCATGCGCGAGTTTTCGCTGCGAGTAAATGTGGACGGCATGCTGGTCGATTCCGTTGGCACCGGCGGTGACGGCCTCAACACTTTTAATATTTCCACCGCCGCGGCATTTGTGGCTGCCGGTGCTGGCCTAAAGGTTGCGAAGCACGGCAACAGGGCCGCGTCGGGCACTTGCGGCAGCGCCGATGTGCTGGAAGAACTGGGCGTGCAGGTAGAGCTTACACCCGAGGGAGTGGAGCGGTGCATCCGAGAAAGCGGCATCGGGTTCATGTTCGCCCAGGCGTTCCATCCTTCCATGCGCCACGCCGGACCGGTGC
Organism: SAR202 cluster bacterium; assembly: GCA_009392075.1. The sequence goes on along the minus strand of VFHG01000255.1, from coordinate 3,081 downwards.
GCCGGGAGATCGGCATCCGGACCGTGTTCAACATCTTGGGACCGTTAACTAACCCGGCCGGCGCCCAGTCCATGCTGGTGGGCGTGGCCTTCCCGGAACTGGGCGAGAAAATGGCGTCGGTCCTGAACCTGCTGGACACCCACCACTCGCTCATCGTTCATGGCGAAGGTGGCCTGGATGAAATGACACTTTCCGGGGACACGTCTGTTTGGGAGGTAACCGTGGGCAAGGTAAGCAACTGGACGCTGTCTGTGGCCGACACCGGCCTGCCGGTCACGCCCATCGAGGCAGTTAAGGGTGGAGACAGGGAGGCCAACGCCAAGACCATGCGGGAGTTATTGGGCGGCGCCGGTGGTCCGGTGCGTGATTACGTGCTGCTGAATAGCGCGGGCGTGTTTTTGGTTGGCGACCTAGTTACCAACATCCGGGACGGCGTACAACTGGCCGCCCAGACCCTCGACTCCGGCGCGGCCAAAGATCGCCTGGAGTCTATGATCGAGGTCAGCCAGGCGGGCGGCTGACCTGCTTCCGAGGCCATGACGAAGTATAATGCGAGTCTGATTTTGCGGTCTCCGGTAAAGACAAATGCCAAACATCCTAGATGAAATAGTCACTGCCAAACGTGTGGAATTGGCTGAGGGCAAGTCCCAGGTTTCTCTCGCTGACCTGGAGTCTGCCGCTGCCAGCCAGCCTCGGCCCCTGAACCTGTCTGGGGCGTTGCTGGGCGGTGGCGTGCGGCTCATCGCTGAGGTCAAAAAGGCCTCGCCTTCACGTGGGTTGTTGATGCCCGATTTTGACCATTTGGAGTTGGCCGAGACCTATGCAAGCAACGGGGCGGCCGCCATCTCGTGCCTGACTGATCCCAGGTTCCAGGGAGAACTGGCGCACTTGTTGCAGATCAAAGAATCCGGGGCATCCCAAAGGGCTCCGGTCATGCGCAAGGATTTCATTTTTGATCCCTACCAGGTGGTTGAGACACGGGCCGCCGGGGCTGACGCTATGCTGCTCATCGTCGCGATCTTGGAACCGGCCCAACTGAAAGAATTGCTGGAAGCCGCACAGGCGCACTGGATGCAGTGTCTGGTTGAGGTCCACGACGAAGCTGAGCTCGAGACCGCGGTGGACGCCGGGGCAGATATAGTCGGCATCAACAATCGAGACCTGCGCACCTTCACCACCGATCTGTCTGTAACCGAACGCCTGGCCCCGCTGGTACCGAGAGGCAAGCAGATCGTCAGCGAAAGTGGCATCTTTACCCGTGACCACCTGCGTCAGATGAGCAGGGTCAGGGTTAACGCCGTGCTGGTGGGCGAGGCTCTCGTGACGGCGCCGGACGTGGGTGAAAAAGTGCGCGAATTGACCGGACAGAAAGCTCCGGCGGCATAATCATGAGTGCTCAAGAATTAAAGGTCAAGATCTGCGGTATTCGCGCCTTAGAAGACGCGCTGGTGGCCGCTGAGGCAGGGGCAGATTTCATCGGGATGGTTTTCGTGCCGGAGCGCCACCGCCGCATCACCCCTAAAGAAGCGAAAGTAATCGCTGATGGAGTTAGAAACTCCGGCGGTCCGGCTCCTCGGATCGTCGGCCTCTTTGCCGACCAGGCCATTGAGGAAGTTGCGGGGATAGTCGAGTTCTGTGGTCTGGACCTGGTGCAACTCTGCGGCAAAGAGTCGGTCGAATATGCCGGCCAGACCGGCTGCGACGTGATCAAAGTTGTGCATGTCGCCGAGTCCGCCACCGCAACCGACGACGCTGGGACCGGCGCTCAGGTCAAAGAATTCAGTGGGGTCGGGCACTTGGTGACGCTGGACAGGTACGTTGAGGGCATCCAGGGCGGCACCGGAGTGGGGTTCGATTGGGATGTGGCCGCTTCCCTTTCCCAGGCCGGTCACCCATTCTTACTTGCTGGCGGTCTAACACCTGAAAACGTATCAAAAGCGATAACCAAGGTGCATCCCTGGGGCGTGGACGTCTCCAGCGGCGTGGAAACAAACGGCAAGAAGGACCACGCTAAGATCAGGGACTTCATGCACGAAGCGCGTGCCGCATCCAAGGCGATCTAGCAGATAAGAAGGAACACTTCATGGCAGATGTAAATGAGGGGGACCTCCTCTTCCCCGATGACCGAGGCAGATTCGGCGACTTTGGTGGGAAATTCATCCCCGAAACGCTGATGGCTGCGGTTGCCGAACTGGACGATGCGTACCAAACGGCCAAGGCCGACCCGGAATTCCAGGAGCGCTTGGGCCATCTGCTCCACAGCTACGCCGGGCGTCCCACCGCTTTGTACTTCGCGGAGAACCTGACCCGCGTCTGCGGCGGGGCCAAGATCTACCTGAAACGTGAAGACCTAGCACACACAGGAGCCCACAAGATCAATAACGCCCTGGGCCAAGCGCTGTTGGCTCAACATATGGGCAAGAAGCGGATCATCGCCGAGACCGGCGCTGGACAGCACGGCGTCGCTGCCGCCACCGCCTGCGCCATGCTTGGTTTGGAATGCATCGTCTACATGGGCAGCGAGGACATTAAACGACAATCGCTGAACGTATTCCGGATGAAGCTCCTTGAGGCTGAGGTCGTGCCTGTCGAGTCTGGCACCCGCACCCTTAAAGACGCTATCAACGAAGCCATCCGCGACTGGGTGACCAACGTGGAGACCACCCATTATCTGATCGGCAGCGTGGTCGGCCCACACCCTTATCCGGTCATGGTGCGCGACTTCCAGACGGTCATCGGCAAGGAAGCCCGTGCCCAGTTATTAGAGGCGGAAGGACTGCTGCCGGACTACGTGCTGGCCTGCGTCGGCGGCGGCAGCAACTCCATCGGAATGTTCCATCCCTTTGTGCCCGATGAGGACGTGCGGCTGATGGGCTTGGAGGCGGGAGGCGAGGGCGTCTCCACCGGCAAGCACTCGGCCACCCTCAGCGCCGGGCGTCCTGGCGTGCTCCACGGGGCAATGTCCTATCTGCTACAGGACGAGCACGGACAGGTGATGGAGACTCACAGCATCTCGGCGGGGCTGGACTACCCCGGCGTTGGTCCGGAGCACAGTTACCTGAAGGACTCCGGAAGGGCCGA
>VFHG01000254.1 GCA_009392075.1 SAR202 cluster bacterium | reverse complement strand
ATCGCCCAGGAAAGACCGATCCATGGCCTCCTCGTCCTTCCAGTATTCCTGGAACAATCCCACCGGACGTTCGGGCTTGATCTTGACCGCGATCTGGCCTTCTTCTCCGGAGGGTACCTCATTGCCCTGCTCGTCGACCACTCCGATGGTGAAGCCAGGAGCGGGCAACCCCATCGAGCCGGGGCGGACCTCGTTGCAGCGGAAGTTGGCCACCAGGATCACGGTCTCGGTCTGGCCGTAGCCGTCGTAGATCACCAGGCCGGTGCCGTCTTCCCACTGCTTCATAACCTCTGGGTTCAGCGGCTCGCCGGCGCCAGTGCAGTGGCGCAGGTTGTCCAGGTTGTATTTGCTCAGGTCCTCCAACACCAGCATGCGGTAGGCGGTGGGCGGGGCGCAGAACCCAGTTGCGCCGTGTTTCTCCAGCAGGCTCAATGTCAGCGGTGCATCGAAGCGGCCACGGGCGTCGTGTTGCATCACCGCTGCACCCAATGTCCATTGGCCGAAAAGCTTGCCGTAGGCCGCCTTGGCCCATCCGGTGTCCGACAGCGTCCACATCAGGTCGGTGGCCGTCAGGTCGTGCCAGTATTTGGCCGAGATAGTGTGGCCGATGGCGCAAGAAGCCTGGGTGTGGAGCACCATCTTGGGATAACCCACCGTGCCCGAGGTGAAGTAGATCAGCAAAGGGTCATCGCTCTTCGTGCGCTCAACGTCCTCTAGGAAGGAAGAGGCCCCGGCCATCTCTTCGTCGTAAGACGACCAACCCCGCTTTTCGCCATTCACAACCACCAAATGTTTCAACGTCGGGCAGCCACCAGCCGCCTCATCGATCTTGCCGGAGTTCTCATCGTCGGTGATAGCCATCACGGCCTCAGCGGTATTGATGCGGTACTCGATGTCCTTGGGTGTAAGGAGGGTGGTGCCGGGCATGGGCAAGGCGCCCAGCTTCATCAGGCCCAACATGACCACGTACCACTCGGGGATCCGGGGCAGCATGATGAAGACCCGGTCGCCCTTCTTGATGCCTCGTTCCCGAAGGGTATTGGCGTACTTGTTGGAAAGGATCTTCAGGTCCCAGAATGTATGATGCTGGACATTCTCCCCGCTCGAGTCGACCGAAAGCAGCGCCAGTTTCGTGCGGTCGTCGGCCCACTTGTCCACAACGTCAAACCCGAAATTGAAATACTCGGGCACCTCAAGGCGTTCGTTGGCATAGGCGGATTCGTAGTCCGGCATGTTGGTGGCTACGTCTTTCATCAGTCCTTCCTAGGTTTGCCTTCCTGGCTTTGAATGATTGCCGGGCTATTCTACACGCTGCGCTGGGCCTGGGAAAGTTTGCCAAAAGAGGGGGCATGGGTATAATCCCGACAGATCAGATACGACTCTAGGAGATAGCAGATGGCTGGAAATCTGGACGGCAAAACAGCCCTGGTCACCGGAGGAGGGTCTGGCATCGGCCGGGCAGCCTCTTTGGCCTACGCCAGTGAAGGCGCACGGGTGGTGGTGGCCGACGTAAACGTCGAAGGCGGCGAAGAAACGGTCCAGTTGATCAAAGAGGCAGGAGGAGAGGCCATCTTGGTCCACGCCGATGTCTCAAAGCCGGAAGACACCCAGGCCATGGTGGCCCAGGCAGTTGAAACCTTCGGCACCCTGGACTGCGCCTTCAACAACGCCGGCATCTCCGGAGGGAGGGAACGGCGTCTAACCGCCGATTATCTGGACGAGGACTGGGACCGGGTGATCAGCATCAACCTGAAGGGCGTTTGGCTCTGCATGAAGGCCGAGATTCCCCAGATGCTGAAACAGGGCAGCGGGGCCATCGTGAACACCGCGTCGATCGCCGGACTGGTGGGCCTCACCGGGACCGTGGCTTACGTCGCAGCCAAGCACGGAGTGACCGGACTCACTAAAGCAGCAGCCATGGAATACTCATCATCCGGGATACGGGTGAACGCAGTTTGTCCCGGCTATATACACACGCCGATGGTGCAAGGGATCTTCGACGAAAACGAAGGGTATGAAGACCGGGTTGCGTCGCGGCACCCCATCGGACGGCTGGGCGAACCGTCGGAGATCGCCGCCGCCGTAGTTTGGCTATCTTCGGATGCCGCATCGTTTGTAACTGGGCATAACCTGCCGGTAGACGGCGGTTACATGGCCCAATAACCATGTACCAAGCGGCAGTAGCGGTACATATCCTATCGGCGGTGGTCTGGCTTGGGGGCATGCTGTTCCTGGTGATGGTCATGCTACCCGCCGCCCGCAAAGCGATGCAGTCCGGTGGTCCGGGGGCAGGGCTGGACGTCCTGCGGGATGCCACCAAACGTTTCCTTCCCTTGGCGTGGACAGCGATGGTCTTACTTGGATTGAGCGGCGCTTACTTGGCTTGGGAGCATTGGGGTATACGGCCAGGGGTGTTTTTCACGGACAGCGGCCGGTTCATGCACATCCTGCAGGCCAAGAGCTTGTTGTTCTTGATCGTGGTGCTATTGAGCCTGATGCACGACTTCTGGCTGGGCCCTAAGATATTGGAGAAGCTCGACCAAGCCCGCGCCTCAGGACAGGAACTCCCCCAAAGCCTGGGCCGAAAAGTAGTCCGCATGACCGCCGGAGTGAACCTCCTGGCGGTGTTGACCATCCTGTTTTTAGGGGTGTGGATGATTCGGCCTTAACCCCGGCCTATAAAGGGCATCTTGGTGGCCATTATTGTCATGAACTGGACGTTGGTGTCCAGGGGCAGATTGGCTATGTAGACTATGGCGTCGGCTACATGTTCGACATCGAACCGCGGCTCGACAACCACCTCGCCGTAGGGCTGCACGATCCCCGCTTCCATGGGGTTGGTCATCTCAGTGGCGGCGTTGCCGATATCGATCTGGCTGCACGCTATGTTGTATCTGCGGCCGTCGAGAGAGGTCGACTTGGTCAACCCAGTCACTCCGTGTTTGGTCGCGGTGTAGGGTGCGCTGTTCGGCCTGGGCGCATATGCGGAGATTGACCCGTTGTTGATGATTCGCCCGCCCATGGGGTCCTGCGCTTTCATGATCTTTATGGCTTGCTGGGTGCACAGAAATACACCGGTGAGATTGGCATCAACCGCACGTTGCCACTGTTCGTAGGTCAGGTCTTCCATCGGCACTGGGGGCGCGCCGGTTCCGGCGTTATTGAATAGAACGTCTAACCGCCCGAGCGACTCCAGGGTCTTGGCGAACAGGTTTTGGACCGAGCCCGGGTCGCCGACGTCGGTGGAAACTGCGATGGTCCGTGAAGCCACGGTACCGGCCTGATCCAGGGTTTGCTCCAGGGGCTCCATGCGCCGGCCAGCCAGCGCCACTGAATATCCGTCCCGCAGCAGGGCCAGGGCAGACGCTCGGCCGATGCCGGTGCCGGCGCCCGTCACGATAGCTACTTTGGTCTGTTGTGCTGATGCCACTTCTTAATCCTTTAAACCATGCCCGGCGCTAAAACTAAAGCTCCATCAACCGACTGGTGTCCATGAACTTGGTGATTATCTCAGGGCCGTCTTCCCGGATTACTACCAAGTCTTCAATGTGGAAGCCCTGGACTCCGGGCCAGCGGACCCTGGTCTCGACTGCAAAAACCATGTTGGGAGCTAGGGGCGTGCCATCATAATCAGCGAGCATGGGCATCTCGTGGATATAGAGCCCTAGGCCGTGTCCGGCAAAGGGCAGGTTGAACTCGATGTCCGCCTCTTTGTAGAACTCTTTATTTTGCTGGAACACCTCGTTTGCCGGAGTTCCCGGCGCCATGGTGGCGATAGTCTTCCGGTGGACCTCAGCAAGGCGGTTGTAGATGGAATGTTGTTCATCGGTGGCCTTGCCGACCACCACCGTCCGGCCGATGTCCGAGAAATACCCCGAGAACCAACCGCCGCAGTCTGCTTTCAGGACGTCGTTGGGTTGTAGCTCGATGTCGGTGGGATCCGGGTGGGCGTAGCCCGTGTTGGGACCAACAGTGAAGAACAAGAATGATGGCAGTTCCGCTCCGGACTGCAGGATATTGGCGCCCAAACGCGCCACCAAATCCCGCTCTTTCTCGCCGGGTCGGACGGTTGAATAGGTGGCCATCAGGGCACGTTCCGTCGATGTTGCCGCCCGGCAGAGTAGGTCGATCTCGGTATCGGTCTTGATCATCCGCACTTTTTGGAGCATGGGCTCACAGGACTCGAACTTAGCCTCCGGCATTGTCTCCAGGAGCTCCAGATAGTAGTCGGTGGTCAGGTAGGCCGGTTCGAAACCGATGCGCCCCGCGCCCAGGCCTTTCTCCTGAAGCACATCGGACAGCAGCTTGATGGGCGAGTCTTGGTGCTGGGAATAGGCCCTCACGTCGGTGATCCAAGATTTCTCCCGTACGTAACCTTCTTCGTTGGTGGCGACGATCAGGGTTGGCTCGCCCTCTCTCGGCCAGACCACGAGGGCTAGGCGGTCGCGGATCACCTTCTGGGACCAGATGCCCACGCCTGCGGTATATGGCACGTTCTCCGGCGACATGGCGATGATGGCATCGAATTCGCCGTTGTCCATGGCGCTGCGCAAACTGTCCAGATTACCGAGGATCTCGTTCATCGTTCTAACTCACAAATGTCGACCAGGCTTGGGGAAGCCGGGTTAGAGCTTCTTGGGCCAATGGGCCTTTGGCCGCGTATGACACGGACTTTTCTAGGTGGTCCATATCGGAGTATCCGACAAGCACCGTTGATACGCCGGGCTTGCTCAGGGCAAACCGGATGGACGCCTCGGGCATGTCTGCGGCAAACCCTTCGTCGACTAAGAAGGCGAATTGCGCGGCGCGGGACTCGTCCTGCTGGAAGTCTTTGCCGGAGCCTATGGGCGCTACTGTCGGCACGGCCACTGGATGCCGGACCGAAGTCCCGGTTAGAGCGCCGGCCGCCAGCACCCGTATCACTATGATGCCGACCTGTTTCTCCGCCGCTAGGTCGATCAGCCGGCCGTAGTCGGGCATGTCGAATCCAGCGGGAGTATCTGCTCCTGCGCTGGCGTTGATCAGGTTGTAGACGGTCTGGACGGACTTAACCATGCCCGAGGCGACGACCTCGTGGATACCCTTGGGTTCCCCCACACCGGTCATGCCATAGAAACGGACCTTGCCCTGAGACTTGAGGTCTTCGAGACCCTCTTGAACCTGTCCAAGCACATCGGACACCGTGATCGACCGCACTGAAACGTCGGTCTGGGAGCTGATCCGGTCGTGAAGTTGAATCAGGTCAACCTGCTCCCGGCCCAGCCGCTTCAAGCTGGCTTCCACTGACTCGATTACGCCTGTTTTGAGTTCGTTGGGGTCGGCCTCACCTAGGCTGTACTTGGTGCCGACAAAAACGTCGGCCGACAGCTCTTTCAGCACCCGCCCTAGGTTGGTCTCTGATTGGCCGCCTCCATAGCGCGACGCGGTGTCGAAATAGTTGATACCCAGTTCCATGGCCCTGGCCACCGCTCGGACCTGGTCGGCAGGCTCTCCCCGGACCATGAGCCCGCCCACGTCGCCGCAGCCGAACCCTATCTCCGAGAACTCCATGCCGGTGTCGCCTAACTTTCGATAGTCCATGATGTAACTCTATTGGGCCGAGGGGAATTTGGGGTCGCGGCGTTCTCTGACGGCGTCCAGACCCTCCTGGACGTCCTCGCCGAAGAAGCCCAGCATCTCAAGGGCCAGGGAGTAGTCGAAGGCAGTGTGCTCGGCCTGGCGCAGCCATTGGTTCAGCGAGCGTTTGGTGTAGCGTATTGCCTGCTGGGACCCGGAGGCCAGCCTATGGGCTACATCCATGGCCTTGTCCATCAGCTCTTCATGGGGCACCACCTGGCTGACCAGGCCGATGCGCTCTGCCTCGGTACCGTCCAAAAATTCACAGGTCAAAAGATAATACTTGGCCTTGGCCATGCCGATGAGCATGGGCCAGATCACTGCGGCGTGGTCACCCGCCGCCACTCCCAACCGAACGTGGCCGTCGGTAAAACGGGCCTTTTGCGATGCTATGGAGATGTCAGCCAATAGGGCCACCGCCAACCCGGCGCCCACCGCCACGCCGTTGATGGCGGAGATGATTGGCTTATCCAGGTTAATCATGTTGTGGACGATGTCCCGGGCCTCTTCCATGGTCCCGGCGATGATTTTTCCATTGCCGATGGACTCCTGGATCAGATCGAAGTCGCCGCCAGCCGAGAACGCGGTGCCGGCGCCAGTGATCACAGCCACCTTAACTTCGTCGTCCTTGCCCAGGTCCAGCCAGATCAGGCTCAGTTCGTTGTGCAGTTTGAAGTTGGTGGCGTTGTAGACTTCGGGACGGTTGATGGTCATCAGGGCGACGCCGTCTTTAATCTCGATGATCAGATGTTCGTAGTTGCTGTAGTCGTACATAGGACCTCGTCGGAGTTGTCAGCGATCAGCTGTCAGCTATCAGGGAATAGAGTTAGAACAGGGATTGGTTCTCGGTTAAGCGGTCCATCTCTTTTTGGGACATGCCCAGGATCTCTTTGAAAACGTAGTCGTTGTCTCCGCCGACGTTGCTGTAATGTCCGAAATCCAAGGGCGACTCGGACATCTTTGGCGGGGTCGCCGAGGCGATGCCTTCCCCGCCCTCCCATTCCCAGGCTGGCCTGGCCCGATCGGCCAAGTAGAAGGGTGTCGTCCGGAAGAAATCCCGGGACTTCAGGTGTTCGCCTTCGTACAGGTCCTTGCCTTGGGACACCAGGCTAGCAGGAACGCCAGCTTCTTGGAGGCGCACCATTACCTCTTCGGCGGTCTTGTCGGCGGTCCACTGACCCACCAGGTCATCCAGCCGGTCCTGGTTGGCAAGACGGGACTCAAGCGATGCGAAGGCGTCTTCGCTGCACCAATCTGGGCTGCCGACGGCCTGGCAGAAAGCCAACCACTGGTCGTCGGTCTTGACCGCGATGGCGCACCAACGGTCATCGCCTTGGCAGCGGTAGACACCGTGGGGCGCCGCGAAAGGGTCCCGGTTGCCGATGCGCGGAGGCATGCGGCCGGTAGACTGGTAGTCGAGTACTGCCGGCCCGGCGGTCACAGCGCCCGACTTAAAGATGGACGATTCCATGGTGGCGGGTTGGCCGGTCAGCCTGCGGCGCATCAATGCGCCCATGATGGCCACCGGCTGGAAAACGCCGGTGTGATAGTCGGAATAGGAACTATTGATAGTGGCCGGCGGCTCCCCTTCTTCGCCGGACATCAGGGAAACGCCGCCCATGTGCTGCACCAATATGCCGTAGGATTTGTAGGTGTAGTAGGGACCGATACCACCCAAGCCGGTCTGCCACATCAAGATGATGTCGGGGCGCACCCGCCGAAGCTCAGGAAAGTCGATACCCCACCGGTCCAGGATGTTGCGCCGGAAGTTGGTCATGAAAACATCGCTAACTTTGACCAACTCCTTGAAAACTTCAAGGCCGCCGGCGGTGCGGACGTCGATGGTGACCCGCTTCTTGGCCCGCTGGAATTCCGGCTGACCGCCGCCGCGGGACCAAGCGGGGATGAAATTCATCTCGTCCAGGACTTTATTGGTCTCGACCTTGATGACCTCTGCGCCCATCGATGCCAGGATTCGTCCCGTCATTGGAAGGGCAACATAGGGGCCCAGCTCCAGTATGCGGATCCCTGAAAGTGGTTTCTTAGCGTCAGCCATACCTAGATCGCTCCTTGAGAGCGAAGTGAAGCGAGTTCCGATTCGCTTAGGCTTAACTCACCGCCGAAGATAGCTTCGTTGTCCTGGCCTAGGTGCGGGGCCGGTCTGGTAACCGGCGAAAATTCTTCACTATCGAAAACGCCCAATGGGTACTTCAGCGTGCCGGCCTCGGTGTGGTCCATCTCAAACCAGAAATTGCTGGCCTCCAGTTGAGGGTCGGACAGCAGGTCAGACACCGAGTTCACAGGTATGAAGACCAGGTTGCGCTCCTGGCCCTGGTGGAAAAGCTCCTCGGATGTAAAGCGGGTCGTGAAGTCGATGACCAACGCCGTGATGAAGTCGTTGTAGGGCGCACGGTCCTGGTTGCCGCCCTTGTAGTCGTCGTTCAGTATCTCCTCGTTTCCGGTAACTTCGTACATCCACTGTGACAGGTTCTCCCATTCCCTGGGCGTTATTATCCCTGCGGAGATCCAGCCGTCGCTGCTTGGGTACACACCCAGAGGAATAACCAGTGTCGAATTCGGACCTACTCTGGTCACATTCTCGCCGCGCTGCATCCAGGCTAGAGCGGGATGGGCGTCGGTGTAATAGGTAATCATCGCTTCCTGCATGGAAACGTCGATACGTTGCCCTCCGCCGTCCTGCATGTCGCGGTAGAACAGCGCAGCCATGATAGCGGCCGCGGCGTGCTGGGCCCCGGGGAAGTGAGACTGCTCATTGCCCTGCCGCATTGGCGGGCCGTCGGGGTCGCCGGTGATCTGCATGAACCCGCTGGCAGCGAGCGAAAT
>VFHG01000253.1 GCA_009392075.1 SAR202 cluster bacterium | reverse complement strand
CGACCCTGTTTGGGAAGGTAGTCTGCTAACCGACCCAGATGGCACGGCCGAAAGGAACCCGTTGGCTTTTGAGGTACCTACGACTTCCGCCCAGCTCCAACGGCAAGGAGAGGCAATACGAGCCGTACTTTTTGCTAGCGGTGGCAATATCACTCATACCCCGGGTTACGGCGCTTTAATAGCACTGGGCATGTTGAATCACCTCAAAACATTGGACAAGTCTTCTGTGGAAATAGCAGCGGCTAGGGAATATCAAGAATCAATCGCCCACACCGGCCGATTTCTTACCTTTGCCGGGGGCGGACCACTTATTGGGCCTAGACTCAGACAAGACCCAGTAGCAATCCGCCTGGACGGTGAGACCGACCGCGGGATCGTTGTCAGCGGCAAAGTGCAAATGCATACCAGCACGCCATTCGCGGAAGATGTCCTAATCACTAGTCGAGATGAACTACCGTCCGGTAGCGGTCGTTGGTTGTGGTTCATATTGCCAGTTAATTCCCCAGGTGTACGCGTTGTCGCGCGCAAGACAGCTGCTAGGCACTCTAATCCGTTTCTTTCGCCACTTAGCAGCCGTTTTGATGAACTTGACGCATCACTCTGGATGAAAGAGGTGTTCATTCCACGGGAACGGGTATTCACTGGGGAACGTCTTGAACGAACCAACCGTCATTCCCTGGTGTCGTGGCTGCTCTGGCATCACAATTGTGGTTGGTTAGCCAAGGCCGAATTAACTCTTGGGATAGCACTTGCGCTAACCGAGGTCATGGGTCTAAAAGAGAATCCCGTTACTATACAGCAGTTGGTCGACCTAGCCGTTGATGTGCAGACCAGCAGAACCTGTATAAGGGCTGCAGAGTTGGATCCTGAAATGACGGTAGGCGGTTTCGCTGTGCCGAACCAATTGCACCTCGCAGCAGCCGCCATTAACGCCTTTAAATCTCGTCAACGCATGTCAGAGATACTACGGGGTTTGCCTGGTTCGTCCTTAATAGTTGCGCCTGCTGATACGGATTTCGCGGATCCTACAATGGCGACGGAGTTAGAGGACGCTTATGGAGGTGGCGGCTACACGGCACTGCAACGTGCCGCGGTTTTGCATCTGGGATGGGATCATGTGGCCTCCGAACTCGATGCTAGAGAATCCGTATTCGAACTTCATGCGAGTGGGGGTTTAAACGCGTGGCGGGCCCAACTTCGAGCGTGGTTCCCCAGCTATGACGAACTGGCTAACGGAGTGCAACAATTCTTAGAGGTGGAACTGCCTCCGATGGACCTGACAAACCTGAAAAATGCCCCCTATGAACGGCCACGATAGTAGGCGCTAGAAGGATTGTGGTAAGGGTGTGTAGTTGACCATATAAAGAGCTAAGAAAATATGGGCCGGAATCCATTCCATTTGGCCCTAGAAGGTCCCAAATATGGGTTACTTCGTCCATTTCACTAGCAGCTTTCGTGCATGTCCTGCTGGCCATCGTGAATCAGAACTGCTCTAACCCTATCGGAATTTACGACATCCTGACATGAACTATATGTTTAGGCCATTGGATGTGGCTGCAGTTGGATGAACCCCGTGGCCACCCGCCGCCTAGCCTTAGGGTCCTCCAAAGAAAGGGTCACCGTAGGGAAATTTACTGGCTTCTGACATTTCTCAATGTGGCCACGAGATAAGAAACCCATATCGGTAATCCGACTATCGCAATGGACAGGGCCTCGCCTGGAGATTCTTGACCTGGTTCAACCTCTAATAGAGCATATCTAAGAGTTTCAGGTATTCCTGCTATTAGGGACACAATAGTAATCACAGCGAAAATCGCAAGGCCAGCAATCAGATAGAGCCTTCTTAGCAGGTCTGAATGCTCATCTACAGTTTCAACCCACCTTCGACCTAAGAAATGTACGAGCATTAGGAACGACCCAATCACTGCCAAGCTAATTCCGTTTATTAAGTTTCCTTTCATCTCCAGGTCGATTTTCTCAGATAAAGGTCGGTTATCTCCTACAACATAGGATGATGAATCTCCGTTGTTCCTGAGGTCTTGTAACTCTCGATGGTCTTGGTACACCTCTCCATAGCTAAATTCTCGACCGACCATCTCTCCTAATCCAACATTGATTAGTGTTGACACACCGCCTACCCCTGTAAGCCCAACGCTAACCAAAATTACGATATAAAAATACACTCGGAGAGCGTCCTTGTACGAAATTGAAAGTGATATCCCTGATTTGATTCTTAATATGAAATATACGATTGCCCCAATTATTAAGATTGGTATTGCCAAGCCAATTAGGCCAAATAAAATCCCTGCAATATTTCCCATGTGATTAAGTCAACCCTCCGGGGTGTTTTTTTGATTCGCATCTAATATCGCTTCTATAAATTGCCACCGGGCGATGCACTGGTGGCCCGGTTTTAGTTGGCAAAAATGTGATTGATTACACTTCCTTGCAAGGACCGATTTAGAGCTTAGGCTCAACAAAATATATACCCGTTCACCGAACAGATAGTCGTGCCAGGGTCCCACTCTTTTATATTGAAGGACCATTATTGAGGGGGATTTTTATACCCAACGTTAATGCTCAGCTCAAGGACGAACCGATTCCCAACTAATTAAGAGTCACCTATAAACTACGCTCAGTCGTAACGCAGTGTGTTGTAGCGGTTGAAGAGTCCCCCATGACCCGATAATTAAAAGCAGGGTTCGACAGATTTGGCATCATAACCGTGGGTGTTCAGTCAGTGAGATCCACGAGAAATGCGAGGCTGACCCGATTATCGGTTCCGACTGTCCTTCTCCAAAACAAATGGCCTTTGGATCAAGAAGGAATTTGAACCGAACTACCGTCCATTAGGGTCAGAAAAAGAGATTCCCTGTCGCTGGAGCCAAGAGGTTTCGGCTATTGGAACATTGAGGAACTCGGAGAGGGGGAACCTATCGACTCCTGAGGCGAGGATCTAACACATCACGCAAGGCATCACCAAGCATATTGACCGCTAAGACCGCGATGCTGATGGCCACGCCTGGTGCGATAGCTAGCCATGGGGCGTTTTCTAGATAACGTCGTCCTTCCAGAGCCAGCATCCCACCCCAACTTGGAGTTGGAGGCGGGGTACCAAGACCAAGATAGCTGAGCGCAGCCTCGATAACAATAGCGTTACCGACCCAGATTGACGCAATGATAATAATTGGAGCAAACACATTTGGCAGTATATGGCGAAACACAATCCGGCTATCGGTGGCTCCGACCGAACGTGCTGCTTCGATGTAAACATTTTGTTTGATCGCCAAGACCGTAGACCGTACTACTCTGGCCGAACCGGGTGCGATAACAATGGCGATTACCAATATTATGTTGAATATTCCTGGTTGTAGCATGGTCATCACTGCTAAGGCCAACACAATAGCCGGAATCGCCATCAACGTATCGACTACCCGCTGCAGCACTTGGTCGATTTTCCCGACGAAATAACCTGATATTAACCCGATAATGGTGCCAAGAGTGACACCGAGCGCCACTGCTCCCAAGCCCACCATCAACGACACTCGAGCGCCATATATGATGCGGCTAAACACATCTCGTCCGATAGCATCGGTTCCTAGTAGATAGTCTCTACCGGGGCCTTCTAGGCGTACCGGCATCCCGTTTTCATCCAGGTTAAATTCATAGGGGTCAAACGGCGCTACAAGTGGAGCAAATAGTGCACCAAACACTATAATTATGACGACCAGTCCTCCAGCCGCTCCGAGAGGCTTGGAGACAACGAACCTCTTTAGGGAACGAGACTGGCGCCCAAGACCGTTTGATATCGCCTCTAACGGATTCTTGGGCCTGGAGCTTAATTCCAACGGCCCTGTATCTTTACCCATATCGAATTCGCGGGTCGAACCAGGCGTAGGATATGTCGACAAGAAGATTCATTAGAACCATAATTCCGCCGAAGAATATAACCGCACCTTGAACTAACGTGTAGTCTCGGAATAACACCGCATCTAATGTCATGTTTCCTACACCGGGCAGAAGGAAAATGGTTTCTATGATGACGGTGCCTCCCAACAGGATGGAGAACTGCTGGCCTATTAAGGTGACTACTGGGATAAACGAATTCTTCATCGCGTGCCCGACGATAACTTTTTGTTCGGATAGCCCTTTAGACCGAGCGGTCCGGATATAGTCCTCACGAAGTACTTCGAGCATAGAAGATCGGGTCATGCGCATGATGACGGCAGAAAACCGGAAGCCAATAATGGCAGCAGGAATCAATAACTGCTGCATGGTTTTTATCGGGGCCACCCAGATCCCCTCAAATCCCCTAGGCGGCAACCAATGGAACCACAAAGAGAGGATTAGGATAGCGACTACACCGCTCCAGAAATCCGGTAGAGAAAGTCCTAATACTGAAAACAGCCTACCGCTGTAGTCAGCAACAGTATCTTGGAAAACGGCAGATATTATCCCGATGGGTATTGCCATCAGTAGCGCGATGACCAGCGATAGCAGGGCTAAATGAAGAGTGAGACTAATGCGGTCGCCAAGTTCATCAGCCACCGATCTTCCGCTCAGCAGGGAATCTCCTAGATCCCCCCGGAGCAAGTCCTTCATTGTCGATCCGTATTGGACTAAAAATGGCCTGTCTATTCCCAGCTTTTCCCGGGCGGCGTCATAGGTTTCCTTGGTCATGGTGGCATCTTGGCCCAAACGCATCATAACCACGTCGCCAGGAAACATCCTGACCATTGAGAACACCAACAGGTGTACCAACCAAAGAACCATGATAGCTAAGAGCAACCTGTGTAAGATGTATTGTGACATACAGGTTACCGCCGGCTAGGTAGATAGAAGTCTTTGGCAGGCTATTCGCGGGGCCAATACGACTCTTAACACACGCCCCCACAGAATATAAATCGATGTTACGACGTTCAGACTGCAGGGGATTGCCCTCACTGTTGCAGTCGGTGGAATCAACGTTTTTACGGAGTCCACCAAGGTGATATTGACCAGGGTTAGGATGGTTAACTTATTCGGCAAAT
>VFHG01000252.1 GCA_009392075.1 SAR202 cluster bacterium | reverse complement strand
CTCATGAGCGTGACGCACGTGGTCATGGGCGTGATTGTCATCGTGTTCCGACCCTTCTCGATGGTCTCTAACATGTCTGGCATCGATCTCCGGATCGAAACCGTGTTCGCGGACATGGACCGCTTCGTCTTCAGGGTTGCCGCCGGGCTCGTGCACATGGACCGGAGGCAACGACACCTTTCCGTCGCTGTCCCCGTTCCTCCCGTAGGAATGAGGGCTCTCGGCCACGATGGTCATGCCTTCGTAGTGGATGACCGGCATCTCGGCGCCGTAGGTCAGCCGCAATACCTCTGTCGTTATCACTTCGGAAGGCGGCCCTTCAGCCAAGATACGGCCCGCCAGGCATACGATCCAGGGGAGATGCACCGCCACGGCGTTGATCTCATGGGTCGTGATGATTATCGTCACGCCGTCGTGGTTAAGGTCGTGGAGCAGGTGCATCACGTCGTCTCTGGTCTTGATGTCCACGCCCGACGTGGGCTCATCCAACAGCAGCAGCTGAGGGCTGCTGATCAGGGCGCGGGCCAGAAATACCCGCTGTTGCTGCCCGCCAGACAATTCCCGAATATGCCGGTCTGCTAGATCCAAGATACCCAGGCGGCCCATCATCTCGGCGGCCAAGTCCTTCTCTTCTTTCCGGTACCAGGGGAAAAGTTTGTTCTCCATGGTGCGGCCCATCATCACAACTTCTTGGACCGTGACCGGGAAATTCCAGTCGATGGTCTCCAGTTGTGGCACGTAGCCGACCCTGGGCCGTTTCTTGGTGGTGGCGACACCATTGACCAATACCTCGCCTTCATAGAGGTCGACCGCCCCCAGCACGGTCCGCAAGAGGGTAGTCTTGCCCGAGCCGCTGGGGCCCAGCAGGCCCACGAAATCGCCGGGCATGATAGTCAGGCTGACGTCGGTCAGGACTCGCTGCTTCTCGTAGCCGCAGGTTACGGCCTTGATCTCAACTATCGGCTCGCCGGGCCCACCTGGCCCGGACTGATGTGGCATTGGATGTAGCATGGTTTTCCTTGTTTATGTCCTTCCAGCGGTCCGCAAACTTTTGGATGCTCGCTTTAATGGTGGTGGTGCGGGTTCACATCCGGCATGTCCGGCAGCGGGCCGGGCCGGGGGTCATCATGCCCGCCGTGTTCCTCACCGTGTGCTTCGTGATGTTCGTTGTGCTCGTCACCGGCTGTCGCACCGACCAACTGGGTGGCCACCAATTGGGAATACAGGCCGTGGCTTGCCAACAGGTCGTGGTGGCTGCCCTGCTCCACCGCGTGGCCGTTGTCCAAAACTACTATCCGGTCGGCGTCCCTTATGGTGGATAACCGGTGGGCGATCACCACTGTGGTGCGGCCCGCCATCAATGTCTCCAACGCCTGACGGACCTGGCGTTCATTGACCGCGTCCAGATGGGAAGTGGCCTCGTCCAAGATCAGCACTGGGGCATTTTTCAATATCGCACGGGCGATGGATATCCGCTGCCGTTGTCCCCCGGAGAGCTGCATGCCCCGCTCGCCCACTAGAGTGTCGTACCCATCGGGGAAGGCGGTGATGAACTCATGGGCGTTGGCCTGCTGGGCCGCGGCTTCAATCTCGCTGTCCGATGCCTCGATCTTTCCCAATCGCAGGTTGTCCCGGATGCTAGCGTTGAAGAGGTAGGTGTCCTGTGAAACCAGGGCGATCTGGCGGCGCAGGTCGTCCAATTCGTAATCGCGGAGGTTGTGTCCGTTCAAGCGGACGTGGCCTTCGCCGGGGTCCCAAAACCGCATGACCAGGTTGGCGCAGGTGGTCTTGCCGGCGCCTGACCGGCCGACCAAGGCCACGGTCTGACCCGCCTCGACATCAAAGCTCACACCGTGCAGGGCCTGGGCCTCGCCGTGCCCGTAAGAGAACCCGACGTGGTCGAAGCTTATGGCCGGCGATAGGCCGTTTTCGTGGGCCTGAACACCGGGCCCATCCACGACCGGCACCGGCTCATCGTGGACCACGAACAGACGCCGGGCCGCGGCCAGGGTCTCCATCAACTGCTTGATGGTCCGGGCGATGTCCGAGATGGGGGCGAAAGCCGCCACGGAAAGGATCACCGACAGGATCAACTGTGGCCGTGAGATCTGACCCTCGATCATAAGCCAGGCGCCCATAGTCAACACGGCCAGCCCACCGAGGGCGGTCATCCCTTCGATGAACCCGATCTGAAAGGCACGTTCCTTGAGGAATCGGAGCTGGAAATGGGCGAACCGCCAGCTGTTGTCCACCATCTCAGCGGTACGGGCGGGTCCCTGG
Organism: SAR202 cluster bacterium; assembly: GCA_009392075.1. The sequence continues at coordinate 2,147 of VFHG01000252.1, read as the reverse complement.
CCAAATGCTGAGATCTCCCGCATCCCCTGGATACTGTCCACCATATGGGCGTGTACGTCGCCCAATTGGCTGCGCAGTTCATCACCCAGTCCCTCGGACCGTTTCTGGGCCATGAAGGGGCTGATGGCAACGGCCAGCAGGAAGGGGGAAAGCACCAGCGCGATAGGCCAGGCGACGAACGCCAGCGTGGCAAGCACGCCCGCCGGGACCAGGATGGCCACGAATGCCGGGGTGATGGTGTGGGCGAAGAAGAACTCCACCAATTCAACATCCCCTCCGACAATGCTCACCAAGTCTCCCGAGCGGCGGCGCACCATGTAGGCCGGAGTAAGGGGGTCCAATTTGTTGTAAACGTCCACCCGCATCTCGGCCAACAGCCTGTAGGCCAGGTCGTGGGCCACCCAGGACTCGGCCCAGGTGAAGAAGGCCGCCAGAGGCACAAAAACCCCCAACAAGACCAGTAGCACCGTCAGCTCTCCTCCGGTGATCACCTGGCCCACCAGAAGGGCGCTGATCACGCTGAGGCCGATGATCGAACTGTGGTGGGCGAGTCCCAACAAGAATGTTAGGGCCAACTCGCCCCGCCAAGGCCGCACCAATTGGAACAGCCTTCGCCAGACCGTCAAGAACCCGATACGCGATGCCGGAGCGTGGGCAGCGCCGCCTGACGGGACGGCATGATGATGGTGTCCCTCGCCTTGATGGGCCGGTTGGGGCACGAACGCCGACGCATCCTGCACCGCAGCGTGTGTCGAGGCGTCATGGCCGGGGGCGTCTTGATGTCCGCCAGGCTCTTCTTCGTCGAGCTCCCGCTGCTGGGCCATCAACTCGGCGTAGACCCCACCGGCGGCAACCAGCTCGCCGTGATTTCCGGACTCGACCAGGCGCCCGTCTTCCAACACGATTATCCTGTCGGCTTTGACCACGCTGGAAAGCCGGTGGGCAATTATGAGCGTGGTCCGGCCCTCCATCAGGTGGTCCAGGGCTACCTGGATCACAGCCTCGTTCTCGGCATCGACGTTCGACAGGGCCTCGTCTAGAATCAAGATCGGCGCATCTTTCAGCACGGCCCTGGCGATGGCTATACGTTGTTTCTGCCCGCCGGACAGCCGCACCGCCCGCTCGCCGACTATCGTGTCGTAGCCCTGGGGCAGGTGGCTGATGAAGTTATGCGCGTTGGCCGTTTTGGCCGCCACTTCCAGTTGTTCTTGGGTTGCGTTTGGTCCGCCGAAACGCAGGTTCTCGGCAACGGTCCCGTGGAACAGGTAGGTGTCTTGAGTCACGACGGCGACCTGGTCCCGCAGTTGACTCAAGGAAATCTCACGAATATCTGTGCCGCCCAGCAGTACCCGGCCGCTCTGGGGGTCGAAGAAGCGCAAGATCGACCAGACGATGGTGGACTTGCCGGCGCCACTGGGGCCAACTAAGCCCAGGGTCTCGCCGGCGTTAAGGGTGAACGATAGGTCGTGAAGCGCCGGGCGCCGACCGCCGCTGTAGGCGTAGTTGACGCCCTCGAATGTCACTTCAGGGGCTAGTTGCAGCGGTGAGGGACTGGTTGCGGAATCAGCCACATCAACCGGAGCATCTATGATGTCGAAGATGCCTTCGGCCGACGACATGGCAATCATTCCGTCGTGATAAAGCTGGACCAATTCCCGCAACGGCCGGAAGATCTCCACTCCCAGCATAAGCACGATAAGCAGCGAACGTAATTCCAGCTCACCATCGCTGACCCGCACAGCGCCCCAGGCCAGGGCCACGGCGGCCCCGGAGGCGATGCCGAGGATGGTCAACGCGCTGGTGGCGCTATTGGCGGCCAGCACTCCCATAGTCGTGCGGAACAACGCCCTAGCCCGGTCAGCCAACAGAAGACCGCGGGCTTTGCTTTGACCGAACGCCTTGAGCGTCGGCAGGCCTTGCACCGCGTCCAGGAAGTCGGCGCCCAAGGCGCCGTAGGCGTCCCTCCGGGCCATGCTGCTGGTGCGGGTCCACCGGTGAAAAATATTGGGCAGAACCAGAGTCAACAAAGCGAACGCCAGGAAGACCAGTCCGGTCCGAAAGTCGATGATGGCCATGAACGCGAATATCAGTACCGGCGCTAGGGCCGCCACGACCATCTGGGGCAGGTAGCGGCCAAAGAAGGCTTC
>VFHG01000251.1 GCA_009392075.1 SAR202 cluster bacterium | reverse complement strand
ATCCCAACGGCCTCCGGGCCAGGCACTATTTCTTCGAGACCGGTCCCAATTCGACCATTGCATTCTTCGAGTGGGCGGGCGCCGAGGACTTCCACAAACCGGCGGGGCTGGAAGCGGCCGGCCGGATCCAATTCGACCACGTTTCCTTCGACGTTGAGACGGAGGACGAGTTACTTGAGCTGCAGGCACGTTTGAACGACGCCGGCCAAGAAGTGACGACCGTCGTTGACCATAATTTCATCCATTCCATCTATTTCCACGACTTCAGCGGCATCGCCCTGGAGGCTTCCGTCTGGATCACCAATCCCACAGGGAAGGCCCCCGACCACTCCAACAAAAACATATTCAACGACCCCAATCCGGTACCAGCGCTGCAGGAAGAGATGGACCAAGCCCGCCTAGTTGAGTCCAACGGCTAAAGTTTAGCTAACACTTTTCCGACCGCTAAATGTAGAGTTAAGGGGATGGCCTGTAAACCATCCCCTTTTTGCGTTCAAACTCCGGCCGGAGATATTTTCAGGATATGCAGCAGAAACCTAACCTGGTAGTCCTCAATACTGAAGCGCTGACCATGGACGCCTCCCAGCCCCAGGCGCAGGCGGTGGCGGTGGCTGAGGAGCGCATCTTAGCGGTGGGAAGCGACGAAGAGATAAAAGGACTAGCCGGTCCGGACACTGAGGTCATCAACGGCCAGGGCCTAACTCTGCTGCCGGGATTCATCGACTCCCACATACATTTGCTATCGTTGGCCCGGACCACCCAGGAACTGGATTGCCGGCCCGACAAAGCCTCATCGGTCGCTGCGATAGCCCACCTGGTCTTTGAGTGGGCTCGCATCGTGCCGCCTGGCGAGTGGGTGCGCTGTTTCGGCTACGACGACCTAGCATTGGACGAGCGCCGGCACCCCACCCGGCACGACTTGGACAAGATCTCGCCCCGCCACCCGGTGCGCCTGGATCATCGCTCGGGGCACGCGACCGTGCTGAACAGCGTGGGACTACAGATGGCGGGCATCAACGCCGAAACACCGGACCCGGTTGAGGGTGTGATCGAAAGGGACGCCAACAGTGAACCCACCGGGGTGCTACTTGAGATGTCTGCTTTCCTATCGAAAAGGGTGGACATGAGGCGGAGCCGGAACAGGATTCGGCAGGGTGTTACCACGGCCAACCGGCTGCTGCTGAGCTTCGGCATCACTTCAGTCCAAGACGCCGGGCCGGAGAACGGGCTGGAGCGTTGGCAGGCTTTTCGGGACTTGGCCGATTCCGAGACTCTGCGATCGAGAGTCACGATGATGGCCGGCGCTGGACGCCGAGCGGACCTGATCTCTGATGGGTTAGTCTGGGGTTCAGGAGACCACCAACTGCGTCTCGGCCACGTCAAGATCATGCTGACCATGACCACCGGCGCGCTCCACCCCAGCCTGGAAGAACTTCAAGAGATCGCCTTGGATGCCTGCCGGTCCGGCTTTCCCATCGCCATCCACTGCGTCGAGCAAGAAGCGGTGGCTGCCGCAGCCCAGGTAATCGCGGGTCTGCCGCCTTTGCCCGCGGGAGTCCCTCCCCACCGCATCGAGCACTGCTCCGAGTGTCCTCCGAACGTTCTGGATTCCGTACACCGCAGCGGCGCCGCGGTGGCCACTCAACCAGGTTTTATTCACTGGAACGGGCCAAGCTACCGCGAGAACGTCGAAGCCTCAATGCAGCCTCATCTGTATCCCATAGGCACGATAGAATCTGCCGGAATCAAGATTGCCTTTGGGTCGGATGCTCCGGTCATTAGTCCCGATCCGTGGCCCGCCATCCACAGCGCCGTCACCCGTCTGCACTACGAAGGCCGGCAACTTCCCGGTGCGGGCACGGTCAGCATCGAATCGGCCCTGCGAATGTATACGCTATCGGGCGCAGAACTTGAGGGCACAGTCCCGGACAAAGGTTCGATAACGCCAAGAAAACTGGCCGACCTCGTTTTGGTGGACGGAGATCCGGTTTCGACAAATTCTGGCGAGTTGAAAGACATCAAGGCGAAGATGACGATAATTGGGGGGGCAGTGGTCTGGGAAGGTCGGTAGGGAAGATGGTATCTAATCTCGAAGATGACCTACGGCGACCCATGTTTGGCCATAGAACAGCCCCGAGCCTATGGGCTCGGGGCTGAAATAAACTTTCCTGACGCTTGAGCGGGCTTTCTAACTAGTCAGCGGCCAGGTGCTCCACCACGTTAACCCGGAGCTCTTGCTCTAGGTTGGCTTTCATAGTCTCGCTGAGTACTCCGCACCGGTGCAGGTTGTTGACCAAGGTGCTATGCATCTGCTTCTTGAAGAGAGAGAGCGCGCGAAACATAGCGAAATCGGCGCTCTGGGCCTTCTCTTTGCGCAACTTCCGGATCTTGGCGATCTCGGCTTTGTTGAAACCCATGTCCAGATAGGCTTCCTTGGGGAACCCGCCGGTGAGGGTGTTGCGCAGGAAGTATATGGTAAATTCCTCCATCTCTTGGCGCTCTTGGGCA
>VFHG01000250.1 GCA_009392075.1 SAR202 cluster bacterium | reverse complement strand
ACCTGTTTGACTTCTGGTTTGTGTTAGTGGCCGGGCTGATGCATTTTAAGCCGAACTACTACATGACTCGTCGACGTGCGGCTTTTTGGATTGTCGTTTTGTTGGCCTTGAAGGAGTTCCAGGAGTATGTTTTGCACTGGGGTAAGTGGCTGGACAACTACCGGGCCACTGATGTCGTGGTGGACTGGTGGCACGCTATTACCGGACTTTTTTAGAGGATGCTACATCTTAGCCTTAGTGCAGGCAACAGAAAAGGGCCACCGCACAATGCAAGGACGGTGACCCTTCCAATGATGACCCCTATCTTGGGTATCGGTTGATCACCGCATACGGCCGATGCATTTTTCTAACCGCTCCAAAACCGGGGGTTGGTACGCCGAATCTGGAACGCAGGTATAATCGGGGGCACCAAAAGGACTTGGTTTTGGATTAGGTTCAAAGCCCTTTCTAGCCATCAGTTCTGTTTGTAATCCACCAGTAAAGATAGATAGTTTTGTAAGGAGGGTCAAAATTGCAAACCAGGGAAATGACAGCCAACCCATCGCATCTCATAGTCGAGCAACTCGTTGCTTCAGGGGTCAAATACGTTTTCAACAACTCAGGTTCTCGCGAAGCCTTGTTCTTCAACGAACTACACTCGCGTCCTGATATACATGGCATCCTGGGACTCCACGAAGGCGCGGTTACCGCGATGGCCGGGGGATATACCCAGGCCAACCTGGTACCCGGTGTAATGGTCGTTCACCTTGGAGCGGGACTCGCCCAATGTATGGGACAGTTGATAAACGTTTGGACGGGCAGCTTGCCCGTGGTGGTGATAACCTTCGCCGGCGACACCGGCAGTTTCGCGGATCGAATAAACCTCGACCTCCACCATAGCGCTGGCCCAACCGCCATCAGTGCCCCCATGACCAAGGCCAGCTGGACAGTCATCGAACCAGAAGGATTGCCTGCTGCCATCGAACGTGCCCTACGAGTCGCCATGACCCCCCCCGTTGGCCCAGTCCACCTGGCGGTCTATGATAGGTTGCTGGGCCCGAATCAGGCCACCGCAAACATTATCGAGGGTGACCTGCCGGAATTACGCGTCGGGTATCCGTCCGACGGCGACGTGGAAGAAATCGCCCGAGCGCTGCGCGACGCCAAACGTCCCCTTCTCTACATCGGCGACGGCATCTGGAAGAGCGGGGCTAACGCCGAAGTCACGGCTCTCGCCGAACGCTTCGGCATTCCAGTTGTGGGGGAGTTGCGCGGCGTCTCCATCAAGCACCCGCTCCACTGCGGTGGGCGCCGCCTTGAGCAGGCCGGTGAAATTGACCCCGACCTCATCCTCTGTTTCGGTGTGCGGCACAACGGCAGCGGCACCGCCGACGACTATTCCGCATTCTTCAACGCCGAGCGAATAATCGCCGTTGGCTCAGACGTGGAGAATCTCGAAAATATCCCCGGCCTGGATCTCGGGGTTCTTGCCGACGAAAAGCGCGCAGCACAGCGCCTACTCGATCTAACCGACTCGTCTTCGAACGAACTCGACGACCGTCGCGCCTGGGCCAGAGAAGAAGCTGCCTCCCTGCGCGCCCGGCAGCGGGACGCCGCCCGGTCGGTCGTCCAACAGCCAGACAAAGTGCGTCCGTACGTCCTGGCCGACACCCTTGACAGGGCCCTCGAACGGTTCGGCGGCGGCCTGGTAACCATCGAGCAATACGCCGTCGCCCAAGACATTCTTGAAAACACCGGCGATTCCGGTAACAACGAATATATCAGAGCCGCTGGAGGCTCGGAAGGCTTCGGTGTGGGTGCCGCGATCGGCGCGAAACTCGGTGCTCCCGACAAACCGGTCGTCGGTCTCGTCGGCGATGGTTCCCTCTACTACTCGGACTCCGCCCTCTGGACGGCGGCAAGCCACAACATTCCGGTGCTCTACGTTATTTCCAATAACGGGGCCTATGGCGTCGTCGCAGGGGCCTTTGGCCGCGCAGAGGCCAACATGAAACAAACCGGCGATTACCGGGGCGTCGTCCTCGACAACATAGATCCGGTCAAGCTCGGGGAAGGCTTCGGCGTCGAGGGCATGCACGTCACCGACGAATCAAGTATCGCCGACGCCATTGAACACGGTCTAAAAACGGTGGAAGATGAGAAGCGTCCCTTCCTTCTAAATGTCCATCTGCCACTCGGGTTGCCTGGAGGCGGACGCCCCGGCGCACCGTATAGCCTCAGAGACGAAATGAGCTAAACACATTGCCCTGTTTTGATGTCACTCAGCCCGAATGGGGCCCAGAGGCAGGGGACGGTCCACTTTGGTCCTCTTCCGCCGTCCGTTCTGTAGGTGTCTGTCCAATGCATCGGGTACGTACTCCATTATTATGTAGGGAGTATTTTGTTCCACCTGGAAGTCGTGGACTCTGGTGGCGTTGGGGTGATCTAGACCAGCTGCTAGTCTGGCTTTTCTCTGCAGGGCTTCTAGGTAGTTAGGGTCATCGACCACGGACTGGTTTATGACCTTGACCGCAACGACTCTGTTTAGCACAGTGTCCCTGGCACGGTAGGCCGTCCCTTGGCCGCCAATGGCTATGCGCTCGAGTATCTCGTATCTGCCTATATGTTGGAGCATGGTTGGAGGGATTATACCGTCGGGACGACCGGAATCTGGATAAGAGCCACTGATGGGGAAATCATAACGCGGGAATATTGGATTTAACACGCGTTATCGACTTCCTCACGACTTCTCAGCGGAATCGCAGGGCTTTTAGGGCTTCGACCTTGAGAAAAACCG
>VFHG01000249.1 GCA_009392075.1 SAR202 cluster bacterium | reverse complement strand
GCCACGCCTAGCTCCTGGCCCAATATCTGCCGCAGCACGGTGTAGAAACCGGAGCCGGTGTCGGGCAGGGCGGTGTAGAGAGTAACAACCCCATCAGAGTCAATCGATATCTTGACGGTCGAACTTCCGGCCCCGACGTGCCTCTCGCAGAGGGCCATTCCCCGCCCGGTGAGCTTGCCAGGTGTCTGAGGCTTGGCGTCTTGATAGCCGGCCTCTTCCACGGCGGCGTCCAGGGTGCGCATGCCCATGATGTTTTGCCATCGGTGACCAAGGGGAGACGCATCGCCGTCCTGGACCAGGTTCTTCTGCCGGAACTCCAAGGGGTCCATGCCCAACTCTCGTGCGATAAGGTCCATCTGGACCTCGGCCGCGAAGATGGACTGAGGGTCGCCCGGCGCCCGCATGCTGCCGCAGGGGACCTGATTGGTATAGACCACGTAGGAATCGATTTGCCCATGAGGAATCTTGTAGGGACCCAGGCAACGCTGACCGTAGGTCACGCCGCGCTGGGGTTTGAAGGCCGCGTAGCCGCCGCTGTCGTAGACCAGGTGGGCCTGGCGGGCAGTGATGGTGCCGTCTTTCTTAACGCCGGTCTTGAATGTCATGACTGCGGGATGCCGGGGGTTTCCGGCCATCAACTCTTCGATGTAGGTCATGGTCATGCGCACCGGGCGGCCGGTGGTCTTGGAGAGCCAGAAACCCAGATGCGTGTCCATGAACCCGCCTTTGCCGCCGAAGTCCCCGCCGATGGTGGTGGGGTTGACCCGTATCTGCTCGGCGGGCATGTCGATGCCTTCCGACAACTGCTGGCGCACCTGGAAGGGCATCTTGCTGTTCACCCAGGCCTGCACCCGGCCGGTGTCGTCCAAAAAGACCACCGAGGCGTGGGGCTCGATGTAGGCTTGGTGCTGGTGGTTGGTCTTGAAAGAATGCTCCAATATGAGATCGGCCTCGGAGAAGCCCTGCTCGACATCGCCATGGCTCCATGAGCCGTGTCCCGCCGCGTTGGGGTAGGCTTGAGCGCCGTCGGGCGTGCCTGCATAGTCGGCGAAGTCTGGATGGAGCACGGGCGCGCCAGGCTTGATGGAATCCGATGGGTCGAGAATCGGCTCCATCTCTTCGTATTTGATCTGAATCAGGTTCAAAGCTTCTTCGGCGATGTCGTCGTTTTCGGCGGCGACGGCCACCACTTTCTGCCCGGCAAACCGGACCACATCGCGGGCCAGGATCGGCATATCCCTAAGCATTCGGCCCACCAGATGGGACGGGATATCGTCGGCGGTCAACACGGCGTGCACTCCGGGCACCTGCCGGGCAACGGCCACCGAGTTTGGGTCGATGGATACGATCTTGGCGTAGGGAAACGGACTGCGCAGGCATTTGCCCACCAGAGTACCAGGCAGGTTCACGTCGGCGGGAAACATAGCCTGGCCGGTTACCTTAGCCGGGCCCTCTGCACGGCCTACTGGGCGGCCAATTGTGTCATAGGAACTGGTCACGACAATCTCCCTTACTTGGCTTTCGCTTTGCTTTTAGACTTCTTGGGCGGGCCCGCATCGGCCAGGTCGGACGCCAATTGGGCCAGGGTGCGGACGGGCACCCCCGAAGCCCCTTTCACCAGATAGCCCGACACTTTGTCCGAGGTCGAGGTCCCGGCGATGTCCAGGTGCACCCAGGCTGCGCCGTCCACGAACTCGGCCAACAACAGGGCGGCGCTGATGGAACCGGCCTGCCGTCCACCGCTGTTCTTCATGTCGGCTACGTCGCTCTTGATCAGGTCTTTGTATTCGTCAAACATGGGAAGTTCCCAGAATTTCTCGCCGGTCTTTTTACCGGCGTCGATCGTCTGTTGGACGAGAGTGTCGTCATTGCCCATCACTCCGGTACAGGCTTTGCCCAAGGTAGTCACCATGGCCCCGGTCAGGGTCGCCACATCGACCAAGCGGGTGATTCCCTGCTTACGGGCGTAGCACAGAGCATCGGCCAGCACCAAGCGGCCTTCGGCGTCGGTGTTAATCACCTCGATGGTTTTGCCGTTCATGGCCCGTACCACGTCTCCAGGCCGCTGTGCAGAGGCGCCGGGCATGTTCTCGGTGGCCGCGATCACGGCTAGGACGTTGATCTTGGGCTTGGTCTGCCCGATGATTTCCATGGCTGCGATGACCGACGCGCCTCCGGCCATGTCGCCCTTCATGGCTTCCATACCGCCCGGTGGTTTCAGGGAGATACCGCCGGTATCGAAGGTGATTCCCTTACCGATGAGACCCAGGTTATTTTCGGGATGAGAGGGGTCTCCGTCATACCAAAGGACGATGAGCTTGGCCGGTTCGTCAGTGCCCTGGGCGACGCCCATGAACGCACCCATGCCCATCTTCTTCATCTGGGCATTATCCATGATCTCAATCTTGAGACCCTGGTTTGTTGCCACTTTCTGAGCAGCTTCGGCCATGCGGGACGGGGTCATGTGGTTGGCCGGTTCATTGACCATGTTGCGGGCTGTTATGGACGCCCGGGCAATGGTGCAGCCCAGCTTGACCCCAACCTCGATGGACTTGGCGCGGTCTTTATCCAATTCCATCACGGTCAGTTTCTCGAATTCGTTCGTGGATTCGCCGCTCTTCGTCAGATAGACGCCGAACTTGTAGAGACCTAGGTGGGCGCCTTCGGCGATGGCCTGCCCTGACAGTTGCGGGTCAAGGCCGCCGATTCCCGCTCCATGTGCGATGGTGGCGGCGCTGGATATGCCCTTGCGCCTCAGGAAGCGGACTACTTCCGCCGACACCCGGCGGACTACCTGGGCGTCAAATTTGTCCTGGGGGCCTAGTCCGGCCACCAGCACCCGGCTGGGCTTGATCTTGCCCAGGGTGTGAATCAGTGTGGTCTCACCAGCGCTGCCTTTGATCTCCCCGTCTTCGATCAACTGGGTAATCACCCCACCCAGGGCCTTGTCCACCGCGCCGGTTGCTCCGGCGGGTTTCTTGACCCCGCGAAAAAGGTTAACCACCAAAGCCGGGGTGTCGATCTTGGTGATGCCAGCCGACTGGACATCGATCTCCAGTCCTTTGACCTTGGAGGCTTTGGTGGATCTCTTAGCTTTGGCTGCCCGCGGTTTAGTCGTAGTCATTGAGGTTATCTACCTGTTATTAGTCTAATTTGATCTGGCCGTTCGACCTGGCCCACTCGACCACTTGCTCCAGCACCGGGCCGATGTCCTTTGAGGTGTCCAGCCCGTAGTGTTCCCTCTCAACCGGTTCTTCCACGGGCGCCAGGCGGGTGTAGATAAGCCATCCGGCATCGGAATAGGTGTTGGCGTGCCGGTCGGCTTTGCGCTGCTTCAGGCGTTGGCGGACCGTGTTTTGTGGGGCAGTGGCGTGCACCACCGCAAGGGGCGCGCCAGTGGCATCCGCTATGTCGTAGAGGTAAATCCGGAACTCTTCATTGAGGTTGGTGGCGTCGAATAGGACGCTGTAGCCGTTGATGAGATAGTACTGGATAAGGTGGTAGCAGGAATTGAATACCCGGCGGTGCTCCCCGGTGGTGTACTTAGGGTGCTCCACCAGCACCTTTCGGAGGCGGTCGGTCTCCAAGATCAGAAATGGTACCTGCTCGGTCAATCTGGCGGCGAAGTAGGACTTGCCTGTCCCCGGTAACCCGCACATGGCCACTAAGAGGGGTTGCGCCGGCATACGTGGCTGATTGACCGCCAGGTCTTGGTCCAACGCCTGGCGCATCAAAGCCACGTCTTTATTCAGTTGGTCATCCAATACATCACGTCCGGCGCTGAGATAGTTTCTGGGAAAGACCGCTGCGAAGAGCCGTTAATCAGGAAGAAGAAAACCCTTCATCCGGAGGCCACCCTTCCGACAGATCACTAAATGACTCGGCTTGCAGCCACCGGCTCACCATATTCGATTCCAACATAGCCGGGCTAAGCAGGAACGCCAACGAGGCCACTATCATCAAGATCACGGCCAGCGCACCCAGGCTCACCGGCAACGACGCAGCGGTGATGATTACCAGGATGGAGGTGCTCACGGTGAGCAGCCCGATGCGCAGCAATCTGGGGCCTACTTTCAAGAAAACGGCGGTCGTGACAGCCATCGCAACGAAGATAAACGCCCTAGCGGTGTCAGAATCCTGCATGCGTTCGGCATGCTCGCTCCAGAGTCCGCCCTGCCAGTTCAAGAACAATATCCAGGAGGTCAGGAATGGAAATGGCAACGCCGTCAGAGAAGCCAATAGCCAGTCTCTCTTCACCATCTTGAAAATCACGTTGGCCATTATCCACATGGAGAAGGGGACGTACCCGATGAGCAGGAAGAATAACACCACGTTAAAGGGCAGCTGCCCGGTTGTCAGCAGCGTCCACGCACCGTAGCCAAGGGTGATCAGGGACAGGAGCCAGGACAACGCAGGCGCCGCGAGCGAATAGCCCATCCAAGAATACGACCATTTACTGGGGCTGCCGGCACGCCAGTTCCGCCAGGTTACAAACGCGATGGCAATCAGCAGCAACGAGACCAAGAAGTAGTGGCTCCAGAGGTGAAGCGCGAATAGCGACGCCAGCAGGAAGTGGGGAATGGTGGCTAATATGACGTCCCGCCAGACTCCTGGGCTGTGCACCTCGTACATGCCTCGGGCGACGGCGTCGGGAGCGCCCATCTCCTGAACGGCGCGGGCCACGGCCGCGTCATGGTCGATCCCTTGGGTCTCCAACTCTGCGGCCTTGTCTTCAAGATGTGCCTCCAATTCCTGAATGATCTCGTCTTTCTCGGCGGGATCAAGATGGAGCCTCCTGGCCAACGCGTGAAGGTAATTCGTGACCTCAAATGGCATGACGTTCGCCTACCGAGCCTCGAAACTGGCGCCCCCTGGGCGCATGATCGAATCCATGGCAATAGTGAAGCGCTGCCACTCGGACAGCCGGTCTGTCAGTGCCTGCAGACCCTTGGCGGTGATCAGGTAATAGCGCCGGCGCACGTTGTTCGGGGTATCTTCCCAGCGGCCTTCGATCAGCTTGGCCTTTTCCAAACGGTGGAGCGCCGGATAAAGAGTGCCTTCTTTGAAGGCGAAGTAGCCGCTGCTTCTCTCGTCCATTTCTTTCACGATCTGGTAGCCGTACATAGCTTCCTTCTCAAGAAGGGCAAGAAGCAGGGTGTCGGTATTGCCTTTCAGCATCTCTTGTTGGTGCATCGTGATACGGGTCCGGTCTAGTTAGGTCGAATGTACGGTCATTCTATGAACCGGGTAATACTTGGTCAAGGGTTGGTGACGACTGTGATACAGAGGCCGCCGGGCAAGGCTTAGATCCTGGATACCACAACTTCGCGCAGCAGCCAGATGACGATCAAAACGGCCATGGGACTGAAGTCGAATCCGCCGAAACTTGGCAGGTTCCGCCTGATCGGCCCGAGGATCGGCTCGGTAACTTGGTTCACCATCGTGTTGATGCTGACGACTATAGGATGTGGTCTGGCACCACTCAATGGGATGATGAAGGAAAGGATAACCCGGGCAAAAATCGCAATTGTGAAAAGGGTTAATATCGTGTTGATCAGACTGGCCAATCTATAACCCCTCTACCCTTGTCCCAATTGAATCGATTTGCGGTATGCGGCGTCCACAGCGCTGACGATTGCCGCGGGAACACCCTGGTCTTCCAGCACCCTCAGGGCTTCTGCCGTGGTGCCACCCGGAGAAACTACCATGTCTTTTAACTCGGCCGGATGCATACCGGTATCCATCACCAGTTTAGTGCTGCCGAAAACCGTCTGTAAGGCCAACGTCCGGGCCATGTCTCTGGGCATGCCCACGTACACTCCAGCGTCGATCAAGGATTCGATGAACAAGAACACATAGGCCGGCCCGCTGGCGCTGAGGGCGGTAGCCATGTCCATGTATTTTTCATCATCTACGTAGATCTCCTGCCCGATGGATCCCAACACGGACTTGGTCATTCCCCGCCGGGACTCGTCAACGCCATCCGAACAGGTCCAGAGTGTCATGCCAGCCCCGATCTGAGCCGGGGTGTTGGGCATCACCCGCACGATCGAAGTGTGACCCAGTCCCTTGGTCAGGGTTTCCATCTTAGCCCCGGCAACTATTGAAAGAGCAGCCTGGTCTGTGCCTAGTTTACCTTTCAACTGCCCCATAACTGGACCCAGGTCCTGCGGTTTGACGGCAAACACCACTAGGTCGGCCTGTTGGGCTGTTTTGAGGTTGTCGGCGTCGGTATTCACGCCGAATTGGCTGGTAAGATACTCACGCCGTTCGGCCACAGGCTCGCCCACGCTGATATCTTTGGGGCCAGCCAGCTTGCCGAAGAGAACGCCGTTGAGGATGGCTTCCGCCATCTTGCCACCGCCGATGAACGCCACTTTCATTTTTCGTCCCTTACGGGTGACTGTATTACGCCCGGCGCGATTGCCAGTAAATGCCGGGCATCATTATAGCACCGAAGGTGGAAACCAAAGCTGCGTTCTGGCCGCGAAAGACTGTAGGGTGTTCACTAGAAGTCGGACAGGCCGTTACCCTGCGCCAATGCGACCGCTAGCCGGATGGACTCCAACATACTTTCGTGGCTGGCTACGCCCTTGCCGGCGATATCGAAGGCGGTGCCGTGGTCCACTGAGGTCCGCACAAATGGAAGACCCAGGTTGGCGGTGATACTCTCTTCGAAACCGTAGACCTTGACCGGGATGTGGCCCTGGTCGTGGTACATGCAGAGCACGGCGTCATACTGGCCTTGGATGGCCTGGTGAAAGATGACGTCCGCCGGGATGGGGCCAATGGCCTCGATTCCCTCACTCCTAGCAGCCTCGACCGCCGGCGCAATTTCCGACGCTTCTTCGTCGCCCATCAGGCCGCCGTCGCTGCCGTGGGGATTCAGGGCCGCGACACCGATCCTAGGGATTTTAAATCCATAGGTCACGAAGCTATCGTGGGTTAGTTTCAGGTAATCGAGGACCCGGTCTTTCTTGACCAACTCGCAGGCCAGGCTCAGGGAGCGGTGGGTGCTCAAATGGACCACCCGCAGGTTCTTGGCCATCAGCATGGTAGCCACCAATTTGGACTTGGATAGCTCTTGCAGCAATTCCATATGGCCGATGGACTTGTAGCCAGCTAGGCTGGCCGCCTCTTTGTTCAACGGCGCTGTGGCTAGGGCGTCAACCACGCCGGCCATGGCCAGCTCTCCGGCCTTGGTTACCCACTCCATGGCGGCCTTGCCACAGGTGGGGCTGATCTCCCCAATTGTGATGTCTTCTGGGTTTAGGTTGTGAATATCGACAACGTCGATGACGCCAGGCTCCTGCCCGGAGGTAGCAGGGTCTTCTACTTCATTGATCTTCACCGGAAGTCCTGTCAGCGAGACCGCTTGCTCCATGGCGTAGACGTTGCCCACTACCAACGGCCGGCAGGTGGCGTACACCCGGGGGTCGGCCATCGCCTTTACCACGACCTCAGGGCCGATGCCGCAGGGGTCTCCCATGGTGATCGCGATTGCCGGTTTTTGACTTGATGCCATGACGTTTTCCTCCAATTTAGTACCGTGGGCGTTGATAGCAGCCAAAATGACTATCCGACGAATATCGTTGACTTTTCAATGGTTATGTAATCAAGAGGCCCAGATGGGCCGGAATTATAGCATGAGTAGGGTTTTATCCTCCTTGATATGTGTGGTATGGTTGCTTCTCTTCGGGTTATAGAGACCCCAAAAAGAGCCCCCGGCATTGGCCGCCGGGGGCTCTAGGAAGGCAACCTG
>VFHG01000248.1 GCA_009392075.1 SAR202 cluster bacterium | reverse complement strand
CTCTTTAACCCTGGGCCAGTAAACTACCAGTTCTTGACTGCTATCTTCGCTCATTGTCACAGCTCTTTAGTATTTGAAATCAGGACGCCCGTATGCTGCCGCTGGCCCTCGGTTCAAAGACGCAGCTTCAATAGGACGAAAAATGGGCAGGCCTGCCTAACGGGGGTGTTCGCTAACGGTCTCGCGGTGGAGCAATTCCAGCGCGTGAGGTATCACCGGCATCACCACAGCCAGACATTCCTGGACCCCCTTGGTGCTGCCCGGCAGAGTGATTATCAGGGTATTCCCCCGGATCCCCGTCACCGAACGGCTGATCATAGCCATCGGCGTAAACTCCAAAGTTTTTGCCCGCATCGCTTCCGCCATGCCTGGCACCTCTTTGTCCAGTATGGCTAAGCAAGCTTCGGGAGTAACGTCATAGCGCCCGAGTCCGGTGCCGCCTGTTGTTACGATCAGGTCAACATCGTCCGAATCGGCCCATTCGGCCAGTTTCGCCGAAATTGTGTCTTTATCGTCGGACACAATCTCATAGCGGACAACCTGAAAGTTATCGCCTTCCAGCAGGTCTTTGATGGCTTGTCCGCTGCTGTCTTCCCGTTTGCCCTGGGAGCCCGATGTGCTGACCGTCAGCACGGCTAATCTGAACATGGCGTCCTCCGCTAGAAATGATACCACAGGCTGCGTCATTTCCGGCCTTGATTGGGCACGCCCAGCCCCGGCAGGACCGGATGATTTCGCACCGGAATAATGACCTTCGTTGACAAGAAAAAGGGGGCAATCTATAGTCTCAAAGCGAGCCATTAATCCCAGCCGTCAGGCCGGGCCGCCGAAATATAAGGACAAACTTCTCTTGAGTTCAGACCTCAACTGCGTATTCTGCCGGATATCAGACGGCCAAGAACCGGCTAAATACCGCTACCTGGATGACGATCTAATGGTCATCGTAAACAAGCTCACCTGGGTACCGTTGATGTTGTTGGTCATGCCCCGCAAACACATGAGTCAGATACAGGTATGGAGCAGTGGCCTGTTGACTCGGATGGGCAACTTGGCGGTGGACATGGGCGCTATGTACTCGCCCAACGGATTCCGTATACTCTCGAATTTCGGCCATGACGGCATGCAGAGCCAGAGCCACGGTCACATCCATGTCATCGGCGGAGCATACTTGGGGCCCTACGCGTAGGGATTTGAACAAATTTTCCTTAGGAGTTACCAACATTGGCTGAGACGATCCTCTACGAAAAACAGGGCAACATCGTTACCATGACCCTCAACCGGCCGGACTCTTTGA
Organism: SAR202 cluster bacterium; assembly: GCA_009392075.1. Next base: position 6,544 of record VFHG01000248.1, on the reverse strand, counting down.
ACGCCATCAACCGGCTGCTGCGAAAGGAGCTTGCGGATGCCATCGTCGAGTTTGATGGCGACCCCGGAGCATATGTTGCGATAATCACCGGCGCCGGACGGGCATTCTGCTCAGGCCGGGACTTGAAAGAACGGGCGGATGACAACGCCGCAGGTATCCAGGCCGATGCTTCTGCCAGCATGACCAAGGAGAGTCCTTTCATGTGGCCCCGGACCTGGAAGCCCATGATTGCCGCCGTGAACGGTTTTGCTTTGGCCGGCGGTTGGTCCATCGCCCAGATGTGCGACCTGCGCATCGCGTCTGACGAGGCGAAACTTGGCATCTCCGAAACCAGGTGGAGCCTGCTGCCACCCTTCGGCGCAATACTGCCCAAGCAGATGAACCTGGCGTCGGTGCTGGAGCTGGTCTTGACCGCTCAGCCGGTGACGGCACAGCGCGCCTATGACATGGGATTTTTAAACAAGGTGGTGCCCGCCAGTGACCTGATGGAAGAGGCCATGGCCATGGCCCAGCAGATCGCCGACAACGCCCCCCTGGCGGTCCAGACCTTCAAAGAACTGGCCTACCGGGGCCTGAATATGTCCAATCAAGACATCTCAGCCCTGACCTACCAGATGTATGACCGCCTCCTTCTCACTGAGGACTCCAAAGAAGGCCCCAAAGCCTTCGCCGAGAAGCGCAAGCCCCAGTGGAAAGGGCGCTAGCCCCTCATCAACCCATCATCGGCGAACAAAGCCCCCTCTCCAGCTGGGAGAGGGGGCTTTAACGTTAACCCACTAGACCGAATTGTTGGATACTAGCTACAACTGATATTCTGGCAACCTAAGCAACTGCTTGGCGATCACCAGCCGCATGACTTCGTTGGTGCCCTCTCCGATAACCATGAGGGGCGCGTCACGATAATACCGCTCCACCGGCGAATCCTTGATGTACCCAACACCGCCGTGGACGCGCATGGACTCCATGGCCACTTCCAGACAAACCTCGCTGGCGAACAACTTGGCCATGCCCGATTCCAGGTCTACCCGCTGGCCGGTGTCTTTTTTGGCGGCGGCATCGTAGACCAATAACCGGGCCGCCTGAATCTTGGTGGCCATATCTGCCAACTTGAGCTGTATCGCCTGGTGCTCGGAGATGGGTTTGCCGAAGGTCTCCCGTTGCTGTGAATATTTGATAGCGGCCTCGAATGCCGCTTGCGCCACGCCTACCGCCCGGGCGGCTATGTTGATGCGGCCGGTCTCCAGGCCACTCATAACCATCCCAAATCCGGCGCCCTCTTTTCCACCGATCAGGTTATTCTCCGGGACCGCGAAGTTATTAAAGATCAACTCGCTTGTGTCCAGTCCCCGGTAGCCGAGTTTGTCCATGTCCTTTCCTACGTCAAAGCCGGGTCCACCCTTCTCCACTACGAAGCAGCTTAGCCCCTTATGCCGCGGCTCCATGTCGGGATCGGTGCGGGCTAACAGGCAAAACATGTCGCCGGATCGACCGTTGGTGATGAACATCTTGGTGCCGTTGATACTGTACTCTTCGCCGTCCTTGGTGGCCGTGGTCTGAAGGTTGGCCATGTCGGTGCCGCCGCTGGGCTCGGTGAGGGCTAGTCCGCCCCGTTTGCGTCCGGAAGCCAGGTCTGGCAGGAACCTCTGCTTCTGTTCCTCGGTCCCGTAGTGAGTCAGAACATAGGTCAGGATGTGGTGCGTCCCGATGGCCCCGCTGAGGGTCATGAAACCCTTGCTCAGTTCCTCGAAAATGGAGGCAAATGTCGTATAGTCCAACCCCATGCCACCATATTCCTCAGGCACTGTGATGCCGAAAAGCCCCAACTCCTTCATGCGGTCGATGAGGTCGTAGGGGATAGTGTCCTCGCGGTCGTGTTCTGCGGCCACCGGTTCCACTTCCCTCTTCACAAAGTCACGGACCATATTTACGATCTGGGCTCGGGCCTCAGGGGGTGTAGTCGTCAACGGAAACTCCTTCTATTCGGCAAAATTGGCCTGATACGAAGTCTAGCTCAGGGCCAAAATAGGGTCAAGAATGCCTGATGGAAACGGCGACGGCGCTCGATTCAATGTGAGCGCCGTCGATCTTGCAACAAAAAATTGGAGAGGACTAGTTGTTGCTGGTCAGCGCTGCTTGGGCAGCCGCCAGCCGGGCCACCGGCACGCGGAAAGGCGAGCAGCTTACGTAATCGAGTCCAACCTCATGGCAGAACGCCACGCTGGCCGGGTCTCCGCCGTGTTCACCACAGATGCCGATCTCCAGGTTTGGCCGCTCACGGCGTCCGGCGTCCACTCCAATCTTCACCAGCGCCCCCACTCCCTGCGGGTCGATTGACGCGAATGGGTCGTTGGGGAGCACGCCCTCATCGACATAGCGCCTGAGGAACTTGCTCTCGGCGTCGTCACGACTGAAGCCAAAGACCATCTGCGTTAGGTCATTGGTGCCGAAGCTGAAGAACTCGGATTCCTTGGCGATCTCACCGGCGGTCAGAGCCGCTCTGGGAGTCTCGATCATGGTGCCGAACTTGTAGTGGACCTTGACCCCGAGGCGTTCCTGAACATTGGATGCGACCAGGCTCAGGTCCTCCCGGAGCCGGTGCATCTCCTCAACATCCACGGTCAATGGGATCATAATCTCAGGGCTAACGTCCAGGCCCTCTTTCACCAGCAGGGCGCCGGCGGTGATTATCGCTTCCACCTGCATGCGGTAAATGGCGGGGAAACTCAGGCCCAAACGGCAGCCGCGGTGCCCCAGCATGGGATTTGACTCACGTAGCGAGTCCACCAGGTGCAAGAAGGTTTCTTTTTCCTCTAGTTCTTCCAAGGCAGCGCCGACGTGGCGCAACTCCATAAGTTCAATCAACAAAGTTTCATATGGAGGCAGGAATTCATGGAGGGGGGCGTCCAAGAGGCGGATGATCACGGGCCGAGGGCCCATGACCCGGAGAATCCCGCTGAAATCGCCGGTCTGAAGATCTCGGACCTGGTCCAAGGCTTCGTAAAAATCCTTCACAGCCTGAGAGGCATCGGTTTCATTCTCGGCCCGGAAGACCCGGTCGTTATTCTCCTTGCGCCAGGCTTCGGCAGCCTCGGCGTTGAGCAGCATCTGGCGGACCGATGGCAGCCTGATGGGGTCCAAGAACATGTGCTCGGTGCGGCAGAGGCCGATGCCCTCGGCGCCCATGTTCAGGGCTTGGGTTGCGTCTGATGGGGTGTCCGCGTTGGCCATCACGCCAAGCTCGCGCGTATCGTCGGCCCAGCCCAGCAACTCGTTGGCTTCTGGCAGGTCTTCCAATTTGGTATTCGCCGTGGCCAGTTCTCCCAGATAGACCGATCCTGAGGCGCCATCCATGCTGATACGCTCGCCTTCTTTGACCGTCCTATCGCCGGCTGTAAACAGACCGGCTTCCAGGTCAACCTGAATCCCTTCGCAGCCTACGATGCATGGCTTGCCCAGGCCTCTGGTGACCACCGCCGCGTGGCTGGTTACCCCGCCGCGGCTGGTTACGACACCCACGGCCGCCATGATTCCGTGGATATCGTCTGGCTTGGTCTCAGGCCGGACCAGAATCACCGCCACTTCGGCGGCTGCCAGTTGGGCGGCCTTGTTTGCATCGAAGCAGACGATCCCGGAGGCAGCGCCGGGGGACGCCGGGGCGCCGCGGGCTAGGAAGCGGTCTTCCAATTCATCATTGTCCAGATCGTCGGAGAACTGAGGGACTAGGAGATTGGAGATCTCTTCGGCGTCCACTCTAAGCAGCGCCTGGTCCTGGGTGATCAGGCCTTCATGGGCCATATCCACTGCCGTTCTAACTGCTGAAAGGGCGGTACGTTTGGCGTTACGGGTCTGCAGCAGGAAAAGCCGGGAGTTCTCGATGGTGAACTCCACGTCCTGCATGTCTGAGTAATGGTTTTCGAGAACACCGGCCAATTCCATGAGTTGGCCGTATACCTCTGGCATGACATTTTGGAGACTGGAGATGGGCTCTGGAGTGCGGACACCGGCTACCACATCTTCGCCCTGAGCGTTGGTCAGGAACTCCCCATAGACCTGCTTTTTGCCGGTGGAGGGATTCCGGGTGAACAACACCCCGGTACCGCTGGTAGGGCCGAGATTGCCGAAGACCATAGTCATGATGGTCACGGCGGTGCCCATATCGTGGTCTATCTTGTTGTGGTCACGGTAGAAGATGGCCCGGGGTGTGTTCCAACTGCGGAACACCGCCTCTACGGCGGCCATCAGTTGTTCCCAAGGGTCGGACGGCGGTTCAGAACCGGCGGCCTCAATGGTCACCCGCTTGAAGTCAGTCACCAGTTCGCGAAGTTGCTCGGCGGACAGTTGATGGTCGAGGGTGACTCCGGCCTTTGATTTATGCTTGGCAAGTACCCTCTCAAAGGGCTCCGGGTCCACATCCATGACGACTTCAGAGTAAATCTGGATGAAGCGTCGGTAGGCGTCATAGGCCGGGCGCGAATCGCCCATCATGGAGGCCAGTCCTTCAACAATTTGGTCGTTGATTCCCAGGTTTAGGATGGTGTCCATCATTCCGGGCATGGAGACGTGCGCTCCGGAGCGCACGGACACTAGAAGAGGACTAGAGGTTGAACCAAAGTTGCGGCCGATGGATTGTTCAAGCAGGTGGATATTCTCTTTGATCGACTCTTCTAGCCCTACAGGAATAATCTGCTGCTTGGTTAGGTAGTCGCGGCACACCTGGGTCGAGATGACGAAACCTGGCGGAACCGGCAGTCCCAACCGGACCATTTCACAGAGGTTTCTTCCTTTGCCCCCAAGGAGATTCCCCATCGAGGCGTTCCCCTCGTCAAACCGGTAGACGAACTTCAAGGTCTGAGGCGTTTGAATAGTCATGGGCACTCCCTCCCATCGGCCTATGCCCTTCCAGGCTTTCGGTCCCCCGTGTCCAGAGCAAGGGCTCTAGACTCAACCACCGGACTATATAACGTTATCAGAGATTAAATCAACTTTGGTCGGAAAGAAAAATGACCGAATTCCACGCCTAGCGGATACGAAAAACGTAAATTTGTGGCCACTAATTCTATTAATCGTTGGAATCTAACCCGCTCTATACTAGTCCACTTGGCGCATTCAGGTTGTCAGAACAGGGCGCTAAATCTCTCGGAACTGGGGCTCCGGCTCCGAGATGTCGAAGCCATGTTCCCACAACTCGTCCAACTTGGCCTGTTCCTCGTCACTGATCTCCGGAGTTTCCAATGCGCTTGTGTACTCTTTGAGTTCCGATAGGTTGGTGAAATTGGGCAGTACCGATATTATCGACGGCTGCTTCAGCACGAATTGAATTGCTGATTGAGCCATGGTCCGCGTGTCTTCTTGCACCAAGAAACGGACCCGGGCGACTTTCCGCATAGCTTCTTCCAGCCACTCGTTCTTGCGGTGGGCGCGGTGGTCGTCGGCGTCGAAGGTTGGTAGGCCGTGCTCGAACTCTCCGGTGAGGGTGTTCGAGGCGTGTGGGACCCTCGATAGTAAGCCAATTTCGTTTTCTTCGGCTAGGCTTATGAAGTGCTTGGCTGGGTCCTGCTCCATGATGCTATAGATCACCTGGGCGCTGGCCACCTGGCGCTGGGTCAGGGTGTATTCCCCCTCTTCAACCCAGCCGATATCCGGCCCTAATGCCACGCCATAGTGGCGTATTTTACCTTCAAACTGGAGCTGTTCCAGAGTTTCGAACAGTTCGTCGCGCTCGAGGTCTGCTAACTTGATATTGTGGGCCTGGTATAGGTCGATGTAATCGGTCCCTAGGCGTCTGAGGCTCTGCTCGCAGGCGTATTTCACGAACTCTTTATCAAACTTCTGCGCCCGTTCTTTGTGGCCGTCCCTGGGAGTTGGGTCGTAGATGTCATAGCCGAATTTTGTAGCGATGACGATATCGTTGCGCTTGTGTCCAAGGACGGTGGCCAGTATCTCTTCGCCAAAGCCATCACCGTAGGTGTCGGCCGTGTCGAAAAAATTGATCCCTTCTTCCACGGCATTCTCTAATAGGGCCGCTTTATCGGCATCTTCTATCTTGCCCCACCAATTTGTGGCTACGGTCCAGACTCCGAACCCCACTTCTGATAGAACCAGATCGGTGCGGGGCAATTTGCGAAACTTCATTGTGAATACGTCCTTAATCCCTTATGCCTATGTCTAGGAAGTGTATTTGCTCAGCCACTCGGACAGCCCGTTGATGAACCGGTCCCGGTGATCGGTCTGGGAGCCGCAGAATATCTCGATAAGTTCTTATTTAAATTCCTGAGGGTCCCGCCCTTCGGGCACCTCGTAGGTTTCTATTGGACTGCAGGCCAGGGTCATGTCGTTTCCCGACTCGAACACACTGTTGACCGTCATTCCCAGTGACGCCGCCTTTGTAGGCCAGGTTGCGTCTGCCGTCATCCAACCGGCTTCGGTATTGAACCGGATATAAGTATGGACGTCTGGCACCGGGCCTCCGGGCCACCACTTCGCGCAATTAGGGCGGGAAATCTGCTGTGGTCTCCTCGGTGAACCGGTGGGTGCACATAATCAC